>CAXDKI010000057.1:0-5211 GCA_963990215.1 uncultured Flavobacteriales bacterium
GGCCTATTCACGCAATTTAGCCGTGCAGAGCTGAAAAAAATCATTGAACAGCACAGTGGAAAAAATGTCGGTTCCATTTCCAAAAAAACTACATTTGTAGTCGCTGGTGAAAACATGGGACCAAGCAAGCGTCAAAAAGCCGAAGACTTGGGAATACCACTCATCACCGAAGAAGAATTTATTCAGAAAATTAGCTAATGCAGTTTGTTGAGGACATCAAGCAAAAAGTAGGTGATTTCTTTTTTAAGAGGGAGTTGAAATCCAACCCTCGACAAAGAGAAGTACACAACTTACATACTGCTCAGTCTATCGGTATTTTATACGATGCTACAGAAACAGAAGATATGGTGAAAGTGAGCGAATTTGTGAATACTCTTTTTATAACTAAAAAGGATGTAAAAGCATTGGGTTTTGTTAATTTAAAGGAGCTCACACATCATCATATGCCTATGCTGCAATTCGATTTTTTCTTTTTAAAGGATTTAAATTGGTACTACAAACCGCAGAATTATATCATCAAGAATTTCGTAGAAAAGGATTATGATATTTTGATTAACTTTTGCGATAGCGACTGTATTCCTATAAAGTATTTAGCAGGAAGCTCACAAGCAAAATTCAAGGTTGGAAGGTACGAAGAAGATATTGATTTATACGATATGATGATTGATGTAAAGGAAGATACATTATCGGATTTAATCAAGGAAATACACCATTACTTAACTGTTATAAACCAAAAAGATGCTTCATAAATTAAGTGGAACAGGAATTGCTATAGTAACACCTTTTTTAGATGGTGGAGGAGTAGATTTTATTAGTTTAGAAAAACTATTGAATCATATTATTGAAGGTGGTGTAGATTATATAGTTGTTTTAGGAACAACCGGAGAGAACGTAGGGTTAAGTGCTGATGAAAAAATAGCAGTTACTAATTTTGTGAAAGAAACGGTAGATAGTCGAAAACCCTTAGTGATGGGGATAGGAGGAAACAATACTTGTGCCGTAGCAGATACTATAAAAAATACTGACTTAAGTGGTTATGATGCTATTTTATCGGTTTCTCCTTACTACAACAAACCAACACAGGAAGGGATTTATCAGCATTACAAAGCGCTTTCTGCAGCATCTTCTTTACCAATTGTTTTGTACAATGTTCCTGCTAGGACAAGCTGCAATATGAGTGCAGAAACAACCCTTCGTTTAGCACATGATTTCGATAATATCATTGCGGTAAAAGAGGCGAGTGGTGATATGGATCAAATAATGAAAATTATAAAGGATAGACCTGAAGGTTTCTTAGTTATTTCTGGGGATGATGGTTTGACATTACCTATGATTCATATGGGTGCTGATGGGGTGATTTCTGTTATTGGACAAGCGTACCCTAAAGAGTTTTCTGATATGGTGCGTTATGCGTTAGAAGGAAATCAAAAAGTAGCCAACGAGCTGCACTATCAATTATACGATATACTAGACCCTTTGTATTTTAACGGAAATCCTGCTGGCATCAAAGCGGCTTTAAGAATCATGGGAATATGTGGCGATAAAGTTCGTTTGCCTTTGGTAAATGTAGAAAAAGAAACCTATCAAAAACTAGAAGCCCTAATCAAATCATAAAAAAAGCCCTTAATCTTGGGCTTTTAATTATCTAAAATTTGAGATTACTCAACATTAGCTACTTTTTCGGAAATGTATTCTCCGGCAGCTAATTTATCTTTTATAGCTGTAAAGCTTTCAATAGTGTATTTTACATCTTCTAAAGTATGTACAGCAGTTGGGATGAGACGTAATAAAATCACACCTTTAGGGACAACTGGATATGTTACAATAGAACAAAAGATCCCGAAGTTTTCTCTTAAGTCTAAAGTTAGGTTTGTAGCTTCGCCAACACCTCCGCTTAAGTAAACTGGTGTTACTGCTGATTCGGTATTTCCTAACTCAAAACCAGCTTTTTTCAATCCTGATTGTAGTGCGTTAGCAATCCTCCACAAACGATCTTTTAATTCTGGCTTGTTTCTTAATAATTCTAAACGCTTAATAGCACCTATAACCAATGGCATTGGTAAAGATTTAGCAAAAATTTGAGAACGCATGTTATAACGTAAAAACTCAATTACATTTTCGGTAGATGATATAAAAGCACCAATACTTGCCATAGATTTAGCAAATGTTCCGAAATAGATGTCAATTTCATTGTGACAGTTTAAGTGCTCCCCAACTCCGGCACCTGTTTTTCCCATAGTACCAAATCCATGGGCGTCATCAACCAATAAACGGAAATTAAATTTTTCTTTTAAATCGGTTATTTCTCTTAGTTTACCCAAATCACCAGACATACCAAACACGCCTTCAGTAATAACTAATATACCTCCACCTGTTTGTTCTGTTATTTTTTGAGCTCTTTCTAATTGCTTTTCAAAGTTTTCAATATTATTGTGCGGGAAAACAAAACGTTTACCTTGGTGTAAGCGAACACCGTCAACTATACAAGCATGGCACTCACTGTCATAAACAATCACATCATTTCTATCTACTAATGCATCTATAGAAGACATAATTCCTTGATATCCAAAGTTTAAAAGAATGGTGTCTTCCTTCATCATGAAGTCAGAAAGTTCATTCTCTAACTGCTCATGATGATTAGTGTTGCCTGACATCATTCTTGAACCCATCGGATAGCCCATGCCCCATTCTTTAGCAGCTTCTGCGTCTACGCGTCTTACTTCTTCTTCGTTAGAAAGGCCTATATAGTTGTTTACACTCCAAACTAACACTTTTTTTCCGCGGAAAGTCATCTTGTTAGAGATTTCTCCTTCTAGTTTTGGGAAAGTAAAATAACCATGAGCTTCTTTGGCATGTTGCCCTAAAGGTCCACGGTTTTGTCTAATCTTTTCAAAGATATCCATTCAGTATAAGTTTTGCCCAAAATTACAGTTTTGTTAGCAGTTGACAAAACTGACTAATTACTGAAAAATAATATGTTAAAAGTTTCGTTGCATTTATTATCTTTGCTAACCGTTATTTATATGATGAGAAATTTCATTTATATCCTTCTTTTATCTCTCACTTTTAGTGCATGTAGTAAATACCAACAAGTATTGAAAAGCCCAGACTTAGATCATAAGTTTACAATGGCTAAACAATACTATGAGGAAGAACAGTATTTTAAAGCACTTCCTATATTTGATGAGCTAAATACATTATATAGAGGGACAGCTAAGGCAGAAGAGGTATACTACTACTTGGCGTATACGCATTATGGCTTATCCGATAATTTATTAGCCGGATATCATTTCAGAAATTTTGCACTGACATTTCCTAACAGCAAACATACTGAAGAAATGTCCTATATGAATGCGTACTGTTATTATTTAGAATCTCCTTCTTATAGTTTGGATGCATCACATACTTTACAAGCTATAAATGAGCTTCAATATTTTATAGATAGGTATCCATCAAGTGAAAAGGTTTCTGAATCTAATAAGTTGATTGACGAGCTTAGAGAGAAGCTTGAACAGAAAGCGTATCACATAGCTAAGTTATATTACGATACAGAAGATTATAAGTCAGCAATCGTCTCATTAAAGAATGTGCTGATTGATTATCCTGACACAGATTTCTCAGAAGAAATATATTTTTTAATTTTAGACGCGAATCATTTATTAGCAAGCAACAGTGTTAGCAGTAAACAAAAAGAAAGATTGGGTAGCACCATTAGTGCATATCATCAATTTGTAGATAAATTTGAAAATAGCGAAAAACTAAAGGATGCAGAAAGCATCTATAACAAAGCGAATAAACAACTAGAAAAGCTTAAGTAATGGTAGATCACAAAAGAACCAACGCAAGCAACACCACTGAAACTAGAAACTTAGAGGTGTTGGCAGAGACAACAGGAAACATTTATGAAACTGTTTCAGTTATTTCAAAAAGAGCAATCCAAATTAACCGAGAAGTAAAGGAGGAGCTTTTAGCGAAGCTAGAAGAGTTTGCTACACCAAATGAATCTATTGACGAGATTTTTGAAAATAGCGAACAAGTAGAGGTTTCTAAATTTTATGAGCGTTTACCAAAAGGAACCCTTATTTCTGTCCAAGAGTGGTTAGAAGATAAAATTTACCACCGTAAAGGTGAAAAACAAGCATAACACATGTCTTATTGGAGCGGACAAAATGTTCTGTTAGGAGTAACAGCAAGTATTGCTGCCTACAAATCCGCTCAATTGGTAAGAGAGTTGATAAAAGCAGGAGCGAATGTGAAAGTCATTCAAACCCCTGCTTCTAAAGAATTCGTCACTCCCCTAACCCTTTCAACACTTTCTAAAAATCCAGTTTTAACAGGCTTTACTCAAGATGAAAATGAGGAAGTTTGGAATAATCATGTAGACTTAGGTCTATGGGCTGATTGTATGATTGTAGCACCTGCTACAGCAAAAACACTTTCTAAAATGGTAAGTGGAGAGTGTGATAATCTATTGCTTGCCACTTATCTGTCAGCTAGATGCCTTGTGTTTTTTGCACCAGCAATGGATTTAGACATGTTTACACATCCTTCTACTCAAGAAAACATTCAGAAGCTTGTAGATTTTGGAAACTTTTTTATTCCGCCTGGAGAAGGGGAACTTGCTAGTGGTTTAAGTGGAAAGGGAAGAATGGCTGAGCCAGAAGAAATTGTTGAGTTTGTTGCTGAACAACTATTCAACAACCTTCCGTTAAGTGGTAAACAGGTGATGATTACTGCAGGGCCAACATTTGAGTCTATTGATCCTGTACGATTTATTGGGAATCATTCTTCTGGAAAAATGGGCTTTTCCATCGCTTTAGAAGCAGCTAAAAAAGGTGCTCATGTGAAGTTAGTCGCCGGGCCAACCTCTCAAGAAGTTACGCACCCCCATATAAGTAGGGTGAATGTAACTTCTGCTCAAGAAATGCTAGATGCTTGCTTGTCGAATTTTAAACAATCTGACATTACAATCATGTCGGCTGCAGTGGCTGATTATCGACCCAAACAAGTCGCTAGTCAAAAAGTGAAAAAATCGGATAACACTTTAAATATCGATTTAGAACCGACTATAGATATCTTAAAAACTTTAGGAAATGAAAAATCATCAGAACAATTTCTTTGTGGTTTTGCTTTAGAGACAGAAAATGAAGAATCAAATGCTCAAGGCAAATTGATTAAAAAGAATTTAGACATGATTGTACTGAATTCACT
>CAXDKI010000058.1:0-5182 GCA_963990215.1 uncultured Flavobacteriales bacterium
GCTCTAAAATTGCATACATCAAAGAATGTATGGATAGCCCAGGACTTGATCCTGAAATTAAAAAACACATTGAAGAAAAAATAGAGCAGCTAAGAGCCGAAGGACATATTGTTGAGCCGGTAGGGTTTCCATACTTAGATCACATGGTTCCGGTGTATTATGTTTTAACAACTGCAGAAGCATCTTCTAATTTAGCGCGTTTTGATGGTATTCACTATGGTTATAGAAGTGAATCTGCCACGGACATTCCTAGCGCTTATGCCAAATCCAGGACAGAAGGTTTTGGAGAAGAAGTGAAGCGTAGAATCATGTTGGGAACCTTTGTGCTGAGTGCCGGATATTATGATGCGTATTATACCAAGGGTCAAAAAGTTAGGCGCTTACTCCAAGATAAGACTAACGAGATTTTCGAAGATTACGATTTCATATTGTCACCGACTACACCGCACACTGCTTTTGAAATGGATAGAGAAACAGCAGACCCAACAGTTATGTACCTAGAAGATATTTTTACAGTACAAGCAAACATTGTTGGTTGTTGTGCAATCTCTTTACCAACAGGCAAGCATTCTAACGGATTACCGTTTGGTATTCAGCTAATGGGACCAAATTTCAAAGATCAAGAATTATTGGCTTTTTCACATCAGATAATGAACAAATAATCGTTCATAATTTGAAGAGGAATATCCTCGAAACAACAATCATTTATAGCAAATTTGTAAAATCCTCATAAAAGGGGATAATTTTGATTATGAGACGGTTTAAGATATTTTTGTTTTTTCTAGTTTCGGCGTTTGCTAACGATACACTTTCTATGCAAAAACCTGTAGTGACTGAGCTGGGTGAAACCATAAAAGAAGACACTACTGTAAGTTGGCAAAACGACAATCCAACATTTGCAAGACACGACTCTTTATTGGCGTTAGAAATGCGCGCATGTCAACTGGTAGAAGCAGACACAAAAGTGTTAAACACATGGAATTATGCACCAGACAGCGTTCCATTTTTTGAGGATAGCATTTATCAAGAGCGGCTGCTAGAAATGAACAAGCACACACCCTTCAATCTACATTACAATAAAGCGGTGCAAACAGAAATCAATCGTTATGCAAACACTTACCGAAAACATGTATCGCAAATGCTTGGGAAATCACAGTATTACTTTCCATTATTTGAAGAAGTTCTAGACGAATACGATCTTCCTTTAGAGTTTAAGTATTTAGCAATTGTTGAATCAGCTCTTAAGCCACACGCACGCTCTAGATCTGCAGCAACAGGGCTTTGGCAGTTCATGTATAATACAGGGAAAATTTACGACTTAAAAGTGACCTCCTATATTGATGAACGCTCAGATCCAATTCAATCTACCATTGCCGCTTGCGAGTATTTCACCTTCCTCTACAAAATGTTTAATGATTGGGAGCTGGTTTTAGCGGCTTACAACGGTGGGCCAGGATATGTGTCGAGAGCTATGCGAAGAACGGGCGCTACAGATTATTGGTCTGTCCGACCTTTTTTAAGAACAGAAACACAGCGTTATGTACCAAAGTTTATAGCTGTCAATTATATTATGAAATATGCTTCTGCACATAATATATATCCTACCCCATACCTATACACGCAAGCAGAAACAGATTCCATTAGCATTACGCAAAGTATGACTTTTGAAATAATCTCAGAGACATTAGATATACCTTTAGAAGTTTTACAAGAGTTAAATCCGATGTATAAAAAAGGATTAATTCCGGTAGGAAAAAACAAAAGTGCTTTATTGAAATTACCACGAGCAAAAATGGGTGATTTCATCACAAATGAAGAACAAATTTACGCGATCAGTATAGAGGAGCAAAAACCTTACTTGGAGGAAGATGTACCAACAACTTATCGAGTAAAAAGTGGAGATTATCTAGGTAAAATCGCAAAAGAATACAACACTTCGGTTAGTCGTTTAATGAACTGGAATAACTTGAAAAATTCAAATCTGCGAGTTGGACAAAAATTAGTTGTGTACATCAATTCTGACACTACCCCTACTCAAAAAACAAACATAACGAGTTCTTCAAAAGGAACGATAGAATATATAGTTAAATCAGGAGATACTTTGTGGGGAATTGCTAAAAAATACTCAGGAGTTTCTGTGACTGAAATAGAAAAGTTAAACAATATTTCAGCCAGCGATTTAAAGCCAGGAATTAAAATTCAGATACCAAAAGGTTGATGCGATACGTTTGTATAATCTTGCTTTTTACGCTTTTTGCATGTCAAGAAAACTGGGAGAAAGACGTGTCGACACTACCAAGCATGACTGGCGGTCTCAATGAGTTGGTTATAGTGTTAGATGAGCATTTGTGGCAAGGCGATGTAGGAGATTCATTACGCGCTACATTAGGCGCGGAGGTACAGGGAATCCCTTGGCAAGAATCTATTTTTGATTTGGTGCAAATACCACCAAAAACATACACAAGAATTTTTGAAACACATAGAAATCTACTGTTTTTCAAAAAAGGAAAAAAAGCGTCTATTGGCTTTCAAGAAAATGCCAATGCTAACGGGCAGTTGATGATCTTAGTTACATATCAAAATACGGAGGAATTGAAGCTTTTGGTAAAGCAATACATTTCAGTAATAGCGCATAGATTTCAAGAGCAAGAGAAGGGGCGTTTAAGGGCTCAAATGGTGCTACAAACAGGCTTTGAGGAAGTTTTTCAAAAACATAAAATCGACCTAAACATTCCAAAAGAATTCGCCCTTGTATTAGACACTACGGATTTCAGCTGGATAGAATACAGCCCTAAAGACCAAGAAATTATTCAAGGTATTTTTATTTACGAAATCGATTCTGAAACACCCTTTACAACATGGCAGTTGTTAGCACAAAGAGATTCTTTAACCAAGCAGTATGTGCAAGGAGAAACAGCAGGCAGTTATATGTCTGTAGAAACACAACATTATCAACCCTGGATTAAGCACACAGAAAGTATGGGTTATAATGCGCTGGAAATTAAAGGACAGTGGAAAATGCATAATGCATTTATGGGAGGATCTTTCATTACTCACTTTATTCAAGACACTGCCAATAACAGAATTCTTGCTATAGAAGGGTTTTTATTCAATCCCGGAGAGGATAAAAGAGATAAAATACAATTGCTGCAATTAGTGCTAGAAAGCGTTAAAAAGAGACCTGTAAAGTCAGAATAAGATTTCTTCCGGGAGCGCTAATTCCGCTCGAGTATGTTTTGTAGTGGGCATCCAAAATATTTTCTAAACCGACCTGAACTAACAGCATCTCATTTAATCTGTATTGATGGGTTAGATTCAAAGTCCACCAAGAAGGCGTCCCGTCTATTGTAGCTTCCTGAGGGTTATCACTACCATTAGGGCTGTATGTTTCTAGATGTTTCCAGCCATTATATAGCACAAAAGCCTGTAAAACGTGTTTATCATTTTGCCAACTCACCTCACTCTTTCCGTACATTGGCGGAATATGATCCATGTAGTTTCCATCGCTATCTTGCCCAAAAGTGTAGTTAAAAGAATTTGTGGTAGTCCAAAAATCATTTAATACAGCATGTATCTTTAGATGACACCCCCAAACAAACGCTTCTTGCATGTTTTGATTGGTAACAATTTGCAAATACTCTCCATCATACCACAAACTGTCTTGTCCGTTAAGCGAGAATACATCTTTAACAATAGCATCTTGTAAAATGGTGTAGAAGGCGGTTCCTGAAAAATAAGATCCTTTATTCCACTTTTTACTAATTGTAAGTTCTGCATTGTACGAGTATTCAGGAGTTAGATCCTTGTTAGGTACTGTAACCGTTCCACTTTTTGCAAACACTTTAGTTACATCATCCACGTTAGGACTTCTAAATCCAGAAGAAATAGAAGCTCCTCCCTCCCAACCTTTTTGCAATTGATGAAAAAGACCTAAGCTTCCCGTGATTGCATCGTTGTCTAGCTGAATGCTCTCGAAAGGAAGGTTGTAAGTTTCTGTATCTAGAAAAGTGGCATTTAATATGTTTTTACTGTATCTAATACCACCACTTAAATAAGAAGATTTTACAATCGGGTGCTTGTATTGCGCGAACACACTAAAACTACTCATATCACTTCCTCCGTCAGCATACCGACTAGGTGTTCCTGCGTTAGCGGTAGAATTAACCAAGTTGTGTTGCGCATCAAACCCGTAGTTAAGGTTGTTGTGTCCAATTGACTTATTGAAATCAGTTACTAATGAATAAACCCATACTGTTTCAAATCTTTCAAAAAGGGACCCCCCTGTTTTTTGAGAACGCCTGCTTTCTGATAATTGCTGTATAGCAAAGCGCGTGTTGAATTCGTCAAACAATCGCTTTTCTTTGGTATGGTGTACACTTAAAGCGTTCATAAATCTTTTTTGTGGTCCATATTCCCAAATAGCAAACTTTCCCTCCCCTATATCACCTAAATCATTCAATTTATCAAACCTAGGGATGTTTGTGCTACTAGAAGCTTGTGTGTTAAGCATGATGCTACAATATTGGTTCGCATCAAAACGAATCTTCTGCATGAAATCAGCTTGACTGTAAGATGTGTTGAGTTGCTCAACTCCATCAGTGATGTGTGCTTCTTGACCCCAATTGTTATAACCGTGAAAACGATTACCTCCCATTTTAAGATTTTCATAGCGTTGCACGCTTAACCCCTGTAGAAAAGACCATTTCCCCTTAGACCAAGCGATGTCGAAATGAGAAGAGACGCCATTGTTCGCGGTGTTGATTTTTTGCACAAACTGTCTTTTTGTAGCCTGATGTGCTTCTGGTGATTTGGTGTGGATGTGGATGACGCCACCCAAAGCATCGCTTCCGTATTTAACAGAAGCGGGCCCAAAAATAACATCCATTTTGTCAAGCATATACGGACTTGTACTGATGATGTTCTGAAGGTGCCCACTACGAAAAATAGCATTATTTAAGCGAACCCCATCTAATACTAAAAGCACACGATTTGCCTCGAATCCACGTACGATAGGACTCCCTCCTCCTGATTGGCTCATTTGAACCATGACAGCACCATTTTTTTGAAGAATGTCTGCTGTGTTACTAGGATTTGACTGCAGAACAGCCTCAGCACTAATAGACGTGATTTGTTGAGGCGTGAATAGGCGCTCCCTTTCCTCTTTTTCATCTTCAAAAACAAT
>CAXDKI010000059.1:0-5076 GCA_963990215.1 uncultured Flavobacteriales bacterium
CTACTTATATATATAGTGTGTGTGGCGGGAATGGGGTAAATATGTAAGTTTTGTGGCGCTTCTATAATATTGGTGGTATTATTAGTGTCCGACTGAAAATAGATGAGTCCTCCAGATTGGTTGCCAATCAGGAAATCTCGAACGCTATCGTTGTTTAGGTCTTTATAGCTCACGCTGGTTTTAATACCGTCCCAAATATCAAAAGCAAAGGTATCTAATACAGCAAAGGCGCCATTTAGGTTGTTATCTATGTTGTTATAGTGATAAACATGTCCGCTTTCTGATCCTACCAACAATTGTGTAGCATTATTTTCAGTATAAAAATAGGGGCGACTGAATCCGTATCCTGCAAATAGGTTAGCTACATGTACTTGTCCAAAATAGTTAATAATGGTGTCGAAGACAGCTGTGGTACTGCTGCCGTTGTTGGGTAGATATAATAAATCGCCAGTGAGTTTGCCAATTACTAAATCAAGCAGGTTGTCTTGATTTAAATCCCACAATACTGGGGCGGCATATTGCCCTACATCAATATTGTGATAATTTGGGGTGTGTAAGCTTAGTTGTAGGGTGTTTCCAGCGCCTGCGGTGTTTTCAAAATAGTGTAGTTTGCCATCGGCATCACCTAAGATCATGTCGTCATCGCCATCGCCATCCAAATCCCCAAAGGTGGGCGATACGCCTGCTACCGGGATATTCAGCAAGGTGTTTAAAGGGAGGTTGCTCAAATTGGCAAAATCAACCTCTACTAAGGTGAAGTCAGCTTGGTTGATAGTACCTGTGTTTTCTAAAACAGCCAGTTGTCCTACATGGTCTCCACCATTGAAATAGCCGAAGTTTCCGCAAATAATATCTAGCAGCCCATCGGAGTTGTAGTCGTAGAAAAGTGGATAGGCGCCTGCGCCAAAATCAAGCGTATTATCTTGTAGAAAGTTTTTTTGATGTAAGCTGAAAACAGGTGCTCCATTGCTTCCATTGTTCAGGTACAGCCACAAGCTTTCTTTGTTTTCACAGTTGTTAGCAATGTTAGGGCTTGCTATTAAATCTTTCAGCCCGTCATTGTTTACATCCAGGTAAAAAGCAGCCGGAAAAGCGGTTAAATCTGTGGCTATGCTGTTGCTGTTGTTAGCTGGAAAGTTTTGATCAACAGCGGTTATTAAAGAGGTGCTAGGACTACCTCCATTGGTTAATAGGTTAAGGTTGTTGTACGATACATCCCCTAAAATTAAATCTTTATCGGCATCGTTATCTATATCAATGGCTAGTAAAGAGGATCCTGTATGTCTTGGGTTGACTAGGGGACTGTTGCAATCGTTTAGGGTGTAGGTGTTTAGTCCTTCGTATACATCGCCCCAACAAGGGTCTGACATTATAAAGATAAGGCTATCGGCATGTCCGTAAAGGTCCATGCTTAGGTTTTCATGAAATTCTATGTAGCCTCCTAAAGACTGAAAAGTTAAAATATCAACATCTCCGTCATTGTCTACATCGGTAATAGCAGGGATGTCTACCCGACTTACGTACATTTGAAAGGGAGAACCGCTGTAATTTGTTATCAGTTGATTGCTGAAGTGTGTAAATTCTAGCTGTAAGTTAGAAGATGTATTTCGATATACTTTTACTTTACCTCCGTTGTAGGCAAATAAATCTTCTTTTCCATCTGCATTGTAATCTACTAGTAAAGCCCAATCACTTAAATGAGGAAATGCATTAATGTACGCCGACTCGTAATGGTAGCTTATAACGTTGCTAATCCCATTGTTTATAAATGGTAATATGCGGTTTCCAGTTCGATCAAAAACAAAAAGATCTTTAGTGCCGTCTAGATTTAAATCTATCTCTGAAAGCTGGCAAGCATTTAACCCTCCACTCCAAGGGTTGGGTATGTTTTGGTTGTTTATATTGTTAACCGGTAATAAAGTTCTTTGTAATGTTTGGCTTTGAGAGGTGATAAAAGCCAGTAGTAAGAATAGCGTAAAAAAGTACTTCATGTTTCAAAAGTAAGGATATTGCCCTAAAATAGAGTATTCAGTAGCTGATTTCTTACTGATTCAAAGTGTTAACTGTCTCTTCCTTGTTGCTTTGTGTATTTCAATTGCTATTTCCGATTTGATATTCTATATTTGCCCGTTCTAATAAAAAGCAAGTATAGTATTATGCAGAATAGATATGTAATTTCCTTGTTTGCCATCCTGTTTGCCTTGGTGTGTTTGTACCAATTATCGTTTACATGGATTGCTAATGGGGTAGAAGAGGATGCTAAAGCATTTGCGCAAGGTGATGAAGTAAAAGAGCGTTTGTACTTAGACTCTATTGCTACCGAGTCAGTTTACAGCTTTATTGGTTTAAAAGAGTATACCTACAACGAGTGTACAGCTAGAGAAATCAATTTAGGATTGGACCTGAAAGGAGGAATGAATGTAACCTTAGAGGTTTCGGTAGTGGATGTGATTCGTGCTTTATCGAACAATAGTAAAGATGATACTTTTAATGCAGCAATTGTTTCTGCTAAAGAGAAGCAAAGAGATAGTCAAGACGATTTTGTAACGCTTTTTGCTGCTGCTTTTGCCGAGCAAGATGCAGATGCTAAATTAGCAGCTATCTTTTATACTCCGGAGTTGAAAGATAGGGTGCAAACTTCATCTACCAACCAAGAGGTTATAAATGTAATTAGAGAAGAAGTAGAAGAGGCGATTGATCGCTCGTTCAATATTTTAAGAACGCGTATTGACCGCTTTGGTGTTACACAACCAAACATTCAGCGTTTGGAGGGTTCGGGTCGTATCTTGGTAGAATTGCCAGGTGTGAAAGATCCAGAGCGTGTGCGAAAACTATTACAAGGTACTGCACAGTTAGAGTTTTGGGAAACTTACGAATACAGTAATTTACTAGCAGCTATTACATCAGCTAATGAATTTTTGAAAGAATTAGAGTTAGTATCTAATGAAGATGATGAAATAGTTGAAGACATGTTGGCGGTTAACGAAAAAGTGGTTACTGAAGAAAATTCTTTACTTGACCAATTAGCAGCAGATTCGGCACTTACCGATACGAATTCCTTAACTTTTGAGCAATTTGCTGCCGAAAACCCTTTGTATGCTGTATTGGTTCCTAGTTTGGATCAAAACAATCAGCCAGTACAAGGTCCGGTTTGTGGTTTTGCTGCAGTAAAAGATACTGCTAAGGTAAATGCTTATTTAGCAATGCAAGAGATCAAGGATTTCTTTCCAAGAGATGTGCAGTTTGCATGGACCGTAAAGCCGTATGATACAGAAGGGAAATTTGTACAATTAGTAGCTTTAAGAGGAGATTCTAGAAATAAAAAAGCTGCTATGGAAGGAGATGTGATCACAGATGCCCGCCAAGATTTTGGACAGTTTAATGGATCTCCAGAAGTGTCTATGACTATGAATGCTGAGGGTGCGCGTGCCTGGAAGCGTTTAACAGGTGAAAATATAGGTAAGAGTGTAGCTATCGTGTTAGATAATTATGTGTACTCTTTCCCAACGGTACAAGCAGAAATTGCTGGTGGTCGTTCTCAAATTACTGGAAACTTTACCATTAATGAAGCAAGCGATTTAGCCAACATCTTAAAGTCGGGTAAACTACCTGCTCCCGCTCGTATTATTGAGGAAGCGATTGTAGGTCCTTCATTAGGTCAAGAAGCGATTGATGCCGGTTTCCGTTCATTCATCATCGCTTTGATGATTGTGTTGGTGTATATGATTTTTTATTACAACTTTGCAGGGGTGGTGTCTAATATTGCATTATTAGCAAACCTTTTCTTTGTATTTGGTGTGTTGTCATCAATCGGAGCGGTACTTACTTTACCAGGTATTGCAGGTATCGTATTAACCATTGGTATGTCGGTAGATGCGAATGTACTGATCTTCGAGCGTGTGCGTGAGGAATTGATGAATGGAAAGGGTTTACGTCTAGCAGTAGCTGATGGTTACAAAGCAGCATACAGTTCTATTATCGATGCGAATGTTACTACTTTGTTAACGGGTATTATATTATATGTTTTTGGCACAGGTCCTATTAAAGGTTTTGCTACAACCTTGGTAATCGGTATCCTTACTTCATTATTCTCTGCTATCTTCATTACTAGACTAGTGTTCTATTGGAGGTTGAGAAAGAAGGATTCTGTAAGCTTTGATAATAAAATCACAAGAGGTGCCTTTAAAAACACTTCGGTGGATTTTATTGGTAAGCGTAAGCGTTTTTACATATTATCTTCTTTAATCATCTTATTAGGTATTGGATCTTTTATTACCAAAGGACTGAACTACGGTGTAGATTTTAAAGGGGGTAGGACTTTTGTAGTGCGTTTTGATGATACGGCTAATAATGAAAATCTTCGTACGTCTTTAGGGCAAGCATTTGTAACGGATGGTGTAGAAATGTTCCCAGAAGTAAAAACATTTGGGGAAGACAACCAGGTGAAGATTACTACAAAGTACCTAATTGATAGTCAAGATTTAAATGCAGACGAATTAGTAGCTATACAATTAGCAGAAGGTTTAGCAGCTCATGGTGAATATGAAATCATGAGCTCGCAAAAGGTAGGTCCAACTATTGCAGATGATATTAAGGATGCAGCGGTTTGGTCGGTTGTCTTCTCGCTATTGATTATCTTCTTATATATCTTATTACGTTTCCGCAAATGGCAGTTTAGCTTGGGTGCGGTAGCAGCGGTATTCCACGATGTGATGATTGTATTATCTATATTCTCTATTTTCTACGGTATTTTACCGTTCTCTTTAGAAATTGATCAGGCTTTTATTGCAGCTATCCTTACTATTATCGGTTACTCACTGAACGATACCGTGGTTGTATTTGACCGTATTCGTGAGCATATGGGAATCTTCAAGAAGAAAGATTTAAATGAGTTGGTAAACAACGCCTTGAATAGTACTTTAAGTAGAACGGTTAATACTTCTATCACTACCTTCTTCGTATTGTTGATTATCTTCTTGTTTGGAGGTGAGGTAATTAGAGGGTTTATGTTTGCCTTAATGGTAGGAGTGTTGGTAGGTACTTACTCGTCTTTATTTGTAGCATCTCCAATTATGT
>CAXDKI010000060.1:0-5068 GCA_963990215.1 uncultured Flavobacteriales bacterium
TTCCTCTACGTCTCGTGGGCTCGGAGATGTGTATAAGAGACAGGTATTAATTCAGACTATTTAACTGAAAATGGAGATTTAGGCATACTATACGCTGATATAAATCAAGGAAGACTCCCTTACTACCACCGATTAGACATCGCTCTTAAGAAAGAACATAAGCTCAGCAAAAACAGTGCCTTCAAATGGAACTTGGGTGTAACAAATACATACAACCGAGAAAATATTTTTTACTTCCATAGAATTAAATACGAAAGAGTAAATCAACTTCCTTTAATGCCTAGTTTTGGAATGAGTTTAACTTTTTAATTCTTTTTAGAAAGGGCTCCACTTTTTCTTCTTAATTTCGCACATGATTTGTATCATTAAAAAAAAGCGAAATTAAACATGGGTAAAACCTCAGCAACCAAGTATATTTTTGTGACGGGCGGAGTAACATCTTCTCTAGGAAAAGGTATTGTTTCTGCTTCATTAGGAAAACTCTTGGAAGAAAGAGGTTATGCTGTAACTATTCAAAAGCTAGACCCATACATCAATGTTGATCCAGGAACTATGAATCCTTACGAACATGGTGAATGTTATGTAACAAACGATGGTGCTGAAACCGATTTAGACCTAGGTCACTATGAGCGTTTTTTAACTTCTGCCACTTCGCAAGCAAATAATGTGACTACAGGCCGTATTTATCAATCAGTTATTGATAAAGAAAGGAGAGGTGATTATTTAGGAAAAACAGTTCAGGTGATTCCTCATATCACAAATGAAATTAAAGATCATGTCAAGCTTTTAGGTGATACTGGTCAATACGACATTGTGATTACAGAGATTGGCGGAACAGTAGGAGATATTGAATCTTTACCATTCATTGAAGCTGTTCGACAACTCAAATGGGAACTAGAAGGAGATGCTATCTCTATCCACCTCACATTGGTTCCTTACCTTTCTGCAGCGGGAGAACTAAAAACAAAACCAACTCAAAATTCTGTTAAAAAATTAAGAGAATTAGGATTACAACCAGACATATTGGTTTGTAGAACTGAGCATGACTTAAATTCTGACATAAGAAGAAAAATTGCTCTTTTCTGTAATGTAGAAAAGGAAGCAGTAATCCAATCTATTGATGCAGAAAGTATTTATGATGTTCCATTGTTGATGGAACAAGAAAAGCTTGATAGAGTAGCACTAAGAAAATTAGGACTAAAAGACGATACTGATGTTGATTTAAAATCGTGGAAGGAGTTTTTAGGAAGGTTAAAAAATCCAAAACACGAAGTTCATATCGGTCTAATTGGAAAATATGTAGAGCTTAGAGATGCCTACAAATCTATTGCTGAAGCCTTTATTCATGGGGGAGCTTCTAACGAGTGTAAAGTTAAATTGCACTGGATTCACTCTGAACAGGTAGAGAAAAAAAAATGTACTAATATATTAAGAAGTTTAGACGGCATCTTGGTTGCTCCAGGATTCGGAGACAGAGGAATTGATGGTAAATTAAGTGCTGTTCGATTTGCTAGAGAAAATAACATTCCATTTTTAGGAATCTGTTTAGGTATGCAGTGTGCCGTAATTGAATATGGTAGAAATGTATTAAATTTAAAAAATGCTCACTCTACTGAGATAAATCCTGAAACGCCACACCCCGTGATTGATATTATGGAGGAGCAAAAATCCATTACTGACAAAGGAGGAACTATGCGTTTAGGTGCGTACCTTTGTCAAATAGAAGATGGCTCGTTAGCTAAAGATATTTACGGACAAGAACTTATATCTGAAAGACACCGTCATCGTTTTGAATTCAATAATCATTATTTAGAGCAATACCAAAATGGTGGCATGAAGACATCAGGAATGAATCCTGAATCTAGCCTGGTAGAAATTGTTGAAATTCCTGAACACCCATTTTTTATTGGTGTTCAGTTTCATCCAGAATACAAAAGTACAGTTGCAAACCCCCAACCACTTTTTGTTGGTTTTGTAAAAGCAGCATTAACAAACGCACAAGAAAAGTAAACTATGGACAGAAATTCCATAATCGGGATTATTCTTATCGCCCTATTAGTTGTAGTATACAATATCATTTATCCACCTGTAATTGAAGAAAATACTACTCAAAAAGACAGCACATCCACCACTGTGATTGCGGAGGAAACGATAGAAGATACTCCAATGACCTCAGTAGTCATTACTAATAATGATAGTTTGTCTTCCGAAGAGAGCATCAGTAAATACGGTGCTTTTGCAATGAGCGCTAATGGAAGTGATGATGCTATCATTATCGAAAATGATAAGTTAGAGTTACATATTTCTCCAAAAGGAGGGCGTATCACAGCTGCTATCTTAAAAGAATATCAAACTAGTGATTCTTTACCACTCAACCTTATTGACAAAGATTCTTCTGCTTTCAACCTTCAGTTTTTCTCTGAAAACAGAGTTATCAACACGGAAGACTTATACTTTACTGCAAGTGAATATTCAAACAATAGCGTTAGCATGAAGCTAATGGCTGAAGGAAACCGCTACCTAGAATATGTATACACCTTGAAAGAAGGTGACTACATGATGGATTTCCACATCAATTCTAATGGATTAAATAGCTTGATTCCTTCTAATCAAAATGCTTTAGAGCTATACTGGGTTCTAAACCTTCCTCACACAGAGAAAAGCCTTGACAATGAGCGCATGTACTCTACCGTTTACTTCAAGTATTTAAACGATGAAGTAGATTACCTATACGAAACCAAAGATGATGAAGAAGAGTTGAGTGGAAAAGCTCAATGGATTGGTTTCAAGCATCAATTTTTCAGCTCTGTCCTCATCAACAATAATGGTTTTGATCGCTCTGCTATTGTAAAAGCAGAAACAAATGAAGGATCTAAAAGGTTTGTAAGAGAACTAAGCGCAAACATCACTCTTCCTTACGCACACAAATCGGAAGAAAGTATACCGCTACAATTTTATTTTGGCCCCAACCACTATCAATCATTAGCAACATACAATATGGATATGGAGCGTATGATACCACTTGGATGGGGGATTTTCCGTTGGGTAAATAAATATGCTGTCATCCCAATGTTTAATTGGCTAGACAATAGCATCACAAATTATGGAATTATCATCTTAATCATGACCATCATCATCAAAATGATATTGGCTCCTTTCACTTTAAAGGCTTACAAATCTCAAGCTAAAATGAAGGTGTTAAAGCCAGAGATGGATAAAATACAAGAGAAGCATAAGGATAAGGACCCTATGAAAGCGCAACAAGAAGTAATGGCGCTTTACAAAAAGACAGGAGTTAATCCTTTGGGTGGTTGTTTGCCAATGCTTTTACAGATGCCTATACTTTTTGCGATGTTCCGCTTTTTCCCAGCAAGCATTGAACTTCGTCAAAAAAGTTTCCTTTGGGCAGATGATTTATCTTCTTACGACTCCATCATGAGTCTTCCTTTCGAGATTCCTTTTTATGGAGACCATGTGAGTTTATTCACTTTATTAATGACTGTCTCTACTATTCTTTATACTAGAATGAACAGTCAAATGAGCGGTCCTCAAATGGCACAAATGAAGTGGATGATGTATTTGATGCCTATTATGTTCTTAGGATTTTTTAACAACTACGCAGCAGGTTTAAGTTACTACTACTTCTTGGCCAACATGATTACTTTTAGTCAACAGTTTGTAATGCGTAAGTTCTTTATTGATGAGAATGCAATCATGGCTCAAATTGAAAACAATAAGAAAAAGCCTACTAAAAAATCTAAGTTTCAAAAGCGCTTAGAAGAAATGGCGCGCAAACAACAAGAAGCTGCTCAGAAAAGAGGTCGTTAAGAAATCTGTTGAAGAAAAAGAGCTAACGCTTGTTGTTTTTTAGCATCTAAATCGTAACTAATTACTTCTGTCAAGTATCTTTTTTGATTGATCGATGAAGGAAAATTCATCCCTTTTTCTTCTAACGAGAAATCAAGTCTCTTCATCCCATAATGCAATGCTTCTACAAAGGACTGCTTAAATGGCTCTGACAAAGGCTTGTTAGCTACCCAACAAGCAAAAACAAACGCAAGTCCTGTATATTTTTTCCATTCTTCTGACAAATCATATATATACTTAAATTGATTTCTGTATTGATATGCTCTATCACCAATAATGACGCCTGCTTGTTTGTCAGTCAAATCATTTTCAAATCCTTCTTTTGCGTAGTTGAATTTTGGACTGATGTTCCAATATTTTTTACTCAACAACTGAACTAACTGAACTGAAGTCTTGGAATGAAAATCTAATTGAATCTGTTCAATTTCATATAATGGAACCTGACTGAAAAGGCAAACTGTTTCTACAGGGCCATTTGCACCAATACAATAAGGACTAATGATTTCTGAAAAATTTAACTGTGGAATAATCGCTACAGGAACCAAAGCTAAATCTACTTGATTATCCAATAGTTTATTGGCGCACTCTGAAGGAATATCTAAAGATAGTTCTATCTGTGATTGTACTGAACTTTTTTCTAGCCCGTAAACAAAAGGAATGCTGTTTAAGTAAGAAACTGCAGAAACACGAATTTTATCCATTTAGCAACACCATAATAAATTCGTAAGCTAGATATATGGACACTGCAAGCTTTAAGATTGTCCCGCTTAAAAATCCAACCAATGCACCTAAAGCAATAATAAATGCTTTAGTTAAATCATCTTTTTCTTCTAGGTAAGATCCAATAAAAGCTCCAGCAAATGGACCAATAATAAACCCAAAAGGAATAGGAACTAAGATTCCTATAATTAAACCAATAAGAGTTCCATTGATAGCTTTTTTTTTCCCTCCAAATTTTTTAACCCCATACACCTGCAACCAATAATCCAAAGCCGTAACAGCAATAACTATCCCTGCCCACATCACCAAAAATTCATCGGTAAATTGATAGGATGTAAACAAGGAAAGAATAAGAATTGCTACATAAGACAATAGCGGTCCCGGCACTGCAGGGACAATGCTTCCAACAAACCCAAGCAAGAGTAATAAAAATCCGAAAATGATAATTAAAACCTCCATAGGCCAAAGTTAAGGATAATCT
>CAXDKI010000061.1:0-5058 GCA_963990215.1 uncultured Flavobacteriales bacterium
GCTAGAGACACTCAAATTTATCTTCAAAAAGAAACAGGCATTTGTCAAGCTGTTGACCCATGGGGCGGCTCATATTATGTTGAAAAACTAACACATGATATGGCTCATAGAGCTTGGGAACACATTCAAGAAATTGAAGATTTAGGTGGTATGGAAAAAGCCATAGAAACAGGCATCCCTAAAATGCGTATTGAAGAAGCTGCCGCCAGAAAACAAGCCCGTATTGATAGTGGAAAAGATACCATAGTGGGTGTAAACGCTTATAAACTTGAAAAAGAAGATCAAGAGTTTGAAATTCTAGAAGTAGATAATACTGCTGTTCGAGAATCGCAAATCAATCGCTTAAATGAGTTGAAAGAAAATCGTGATCGAAAAGGAGTAGAGAAAGCATTAAACGCTCTTACTCAATCGTGTAAAACAGGTGAAGGAAACTTGCTTGGTATAGCTGTTGGCGCAGCAAGAGCGGGTGCTACTCTCGGAGAAATTTCGTATGCTTGTGAAGAAGTGTTTGGGCGTTATCAAGCACAAATAAAATCTATATCTGGAGTTTACAAGATGGAAATAGACAACAATCCACATTTTGAAAAAGCACAAAAAATAGCAGATGAGTTTGCTACTATTGAAGGTCGTAGACCAAGAATTATGGTTGCAAAAATGGGACAAGACGGACACGACAGAGGGGCAAAAGTAGTAGCTACTTCTTTTGCCGATTTGGGTTTTGATGTAGATATGGGTCCATTATTTCAAACACCTGCTGAAGCAGCTAAACAAGCCGTAGAAAATGATGTACATATACTAGGTATTTCCTCTTTAGCAGCAGGACACAAAACACTTGTTCCACAAGTAATTACTGAACTAGAAAGATTAGGAAGAAATGATATTTTGGTTATTGCAGGAGGTGTCATCCCGCAACAAGACTACGGTTACCTCTTTGAAGCGGGAGTTTCAGGAGTATTTGGTCCTGGAACCGTTATTACGGAGGCCGCTATCAATATATTAGATAAGTTAATTGCAAGCAGAAAATGAATACTGCTGAAATCATACAACAACTACTTAATAACGAAAGAACCGCTTTAGGGCGTGCCATCACTTTAGTTGAAAGTACGCTTCATGAACATCAAGAACAAGCACAAGAAATTCTTTCAGCTTGTTTACCACACATCGGAAAATCGGTAAGAATAGGGATTACAGGTGTGCCAGGCGTAGGCAAATCTACTTTCATTGAAGCATTAGGAAAATACCTGACCTCTCAAGGCAAAAAGGTAGCGGTATTGGCTATTGACCCCAGTAGCGAGCGTACTGGAGGGAGTATTTTAGGCGATAAAACTAGAATGAATGAGCTCGCTATTGATGACTTAGCATTTATTCGTCCATCTCCTACTACTGGTTCTTTAGGAGGAGTTGCCAGAAAAACACGCGAAAGCATCTTATTATGCGAAGCGGCTGGATACGAAATCATCTTGATAGAAACCGTTGGTGTAGGGCAATCAGAAACAGCTGTACACTCTATGGTCGATTTTTTCTTACTCCTCATGCTAGCTGGTGCTGGAGATGAACTTCAGGGAATCAAAAGAGGAATCATGGAAATGGCAGATACTATTGCTATTACTAAAGCGGATGGAGACAACATCCAAAATGCGAAAAACGCACGCATGGAATACAAACGAGCACTACACTTATTTCCACCTACTGATACTGGATGGATACCAAAAGTAGCAACTTGTTCTTCTTTAGAAAAAGACAACATTGATGGGATTTGGAATATTATTTGCGAGCAACAAGACTGGATGCAATCGAGAGGACTTAAAAAAAGTAAAAGGCAAGAACAAGCGCGTTACTGGCTACATGAAAGCATAGAGAATAAGCTGAAAATAAACTTCTACAATAAAGAAGGAATGACTGACAAAATAGCTGAAATGGAAGAAGCTGTCATTCAAGGCAAGTTAACACCTCATCAGGCTACCCAAAAATTACTTTAAATGCGACAAGGTATTTTATATATGCTAGGGGCTTCCTTGGCTTTTTCTTTCATGCAATTATGTGTCAAGTATTTGCCACACTTTCCTGCAGTAGAACTGGTTTTTTTCCGATCCTTAGTAAGCATTAGCATTTGTTTAATCATGATGAAGCAACTAAACTTACATCCTCTAGGCAATAACCGAAAAGTGTTGTTGATGCGTGGAGTATTTGGCACCATTGCCCTCACCATGTTTTTCTATACAATTCAATACATTCCCTTAGCCAGCGCTGTCACCATACAATACCTCTCTCCTATTTTCACTGCTTTGTTTGCAGCTATCTATTTGAAAGAAAAGATGAAAATAAAACAATGGTTGTACTTCGGTATGTCTTTTGCAGGCGTAGCTCTCTTAAAGGGTTTTGACGAACGTGTCTCTATTACATTCATGCTCATTGGTATAATCTCTGCTATTTTTTCAGGTATGGCTTACACTTGTATCCGTCAACTAAAGGATACTGAACACCCTATTGTAGTGGTGTTTTATTTTCCATTAGTTGCTACTCCTATTATGGGGGTTCTTACTTATTTTCAATGGGTGCAACCTATAGGCTCAGATTGGTTGCTTTTACTAATGATGGGTGTTTTTACTCAAATTGCTCAGATATTGATGACAAAAGGGTTGCAAAGTGCCGTCATCAATAAAATAATCAGTGTAAAATACATTGGAACCTTTTGGGCTTTAGGGTTTGGATTTATTCTTTTTGGAGAGGTTTACAACTTGTTGAGTTTAGCAGGTATCGTTTTAGTTATTTTAGGGGTTATATTAAACTTAAAGGTTAAAGAAAGTTCTTAATAAAAGAAGTGCTGTTTTTCTTTTTTCACCCACTTAGCTTGATTAGCATACTCAACAAAAAAGATTTTCACATCTGATTGATTAGCATAATCAGTAAAATATACCTTTTTCTCGGCTTGATTAGCATACTCTACAAAAAACCACTTACCATTATTTTTTCCAGCCTGATTAGCATAACCCAACTTATACACATGTAAATCTGCTTGATTGGCATAATCCACTACAAACACCTTTACATCTGCTTGATTTGCATATTTTACAGAATACACTTTTTGGGCATTTGCATTCGCAAATAGAAAGAGCATAAATGAAAGCAATAATAATCTGTTCATAAATCAAGATAATTTTGACAATATACTTATTCTAAATAAAATACGATAAGTAGATTTGCAGCATAAATTTATTAAAAAAATGACACAAGTTTCTGAACGACTAAACCGACTATCTGAATCTGCTACACTGGCTATGGCGCGCATGAGTAGAGAATTAAAAGCGCAAGGACATGATGTTATAGCTTTGAGCTTAGGAGAGCCTGATTTTGACACCCCCGACTTTGTGAAAGAAGCAGCTAAAGAAGCCGTTGATAATAATTTTTCACATTACACGCCTGTTCCTGGTCTAGCTGAATTGCGCGAAGCAATTGCAGAAAAACTGAAAAGAGATAACGGATTAGAATATACTCCAGAACAAATTGTAGCTTCTACAGGAGCTAAACAATCCATCGCAAATGTATGCATGAGTTTGTTAAATCCTGGTGATGAGGTATTACTTCCAGCGCCATATTGGGTAAGTTATTTTGAAATCATCAAACTAGCTGAAGGAACATCTGTAGAAATACCAAGTAGTATTGAAACTGACTTTAAAGTGAGTCCAGAACAATTGGAAGCTGCCATTACGCCAAATACAAAATTGCTTTTATTTAGCACACCATGTAATCCAAGCGGGACTGTTTATAGCAAAGCAGAACTAGAAGCTATTGCTAAAATGCTTGAGAAGTATCAAGATATTTATGTTATATGCGATGAAATATACGAACTTATTAACTTTGGAGAACCACATTTCAGCATGGCTGCAATCCCAAGCATGAAAGAGCGTGTTATTACCGTAAACGGAGTTTCCAAAGGTTTTGCTATGACAGGATGGAGAGTTGGATATATTGCCGCACCACAGTGGATTGCCGCTGCATGCAATAAAATTCAAGGTCAAATTACTTCTGCTACTTGTGCCATAGCTCAAAAAGCAACAGAAGCTGCTATGCTAGCGGACCCTTCTTCCGTAAATTACATGAGGGATGCTTTTCATAAACGAAGAGACATGATGTTGTCAATGCTAAATGAAGTACCTGGAATTAAAACAAACACCCCCCAAGGAGCGTTTTATATTTTTCCAGATGTATCTCATTATTTTGGCATGAGTAACGAAAGTACTACTATAAAAGACTCTAACGATTTCTGCATGTATCTACTAAATGATGCACATGTAGCTTTGGTTGCTGGAGCTGCTTTCGGAACACCTAATTGCGTACGTATTTCCTATGCAGCATCAGAAGAAAATTTAAAAGAAGCTGTTAAAAGAATTAAAACGTCATTAGCTAAATTACAGTAAATATTGAGTAATAATTGGCATAATATATTCGAGCAATTTACACAACAAAAGGTGCTTATTATAGGTGACGCTATGCTTGATGCTTATATGTGGGGGAATATTCACAGACAATCTCCAGAATCGGACGTCCCTGTAGTGGATATTGAAAAACATGAAAAGCGTTTAGGAGGCGCAGCCAATGTGGCTAAAAACATTGCAAGCCTAGGCGCTACACCTATCCTTTGTTCCGTAATCGGAGACAACGACCAAGGGTTTTTCGAACTCATGAATAAACAAGGCCTTTGCACAAAAGGTGTGTTACAAGAAAATAGAAAAACTACTGTAAAAACACGAATTATTAGCAACAACAAACATCAGATTCGTGTAGATGAGGAAGATCTTTTCCCTATCCAAACAGAACAATTATTTATAAATAATACTATTGCATTGATGGAGAGTGTTTCCGTTATCATTCTTCAAGACTACAACAAAGGAGTACTTACCCCCACTGTTATTGAAAAAATCATTAATGCTGCAAAAAGTAAACACATTCCCGTTGCCGTAGATCCGAAAAAAGACAATTTTTGGGCATATCAAGGAGTCGATTTATTCAAACCCTGTCTCTTATACACATCTCCGAGCCCACGAGACGTAGAGGAAT
>CAXDKI010000062.1:0-5052 GCA_963990215.1 uncultured Flavobacteriales bacterium
GAAGAATGCAGCGAGAAAATCGTATAATTTTTTCTTATCAAGTGCAATAGTATTTTCAGGATTACAGAAAAAGCTAATGATTTTAAAAATGAAATTGCTTAAAAAAGAAGTATTTTTTAATACAAAAGAACTATTAAAAACTTGTGTAAAAACTCTGTTATAATAGGGTGTAGTTTATTGGATATATTTATTTTTGCAGCGCATAAATTTTACATTAGATGTCAGCACAAGCAACACTCGGTTTAGCTAATTTAGAGCAAGCTGTAGAATTAGGTCTTCTTCCAGAAGAGTTTGAAAAAATCAAAGAAATTTTGGGTCGTACGCCAAACTTTACAGAGATGAGTATATTCTCTGTGATGTGGTCTGAGCATTGTTCGTACAAGAACTCTATCAAGTGGCTGAAAACACTTCCTAAAGATGGTCCTCACATGTTAGTAAAAGCAGGAGAGGAGAATGCCGGTTTAGTAGACATAGGTGACGGTGTTGCATGTGCATTTAAGATTGAAAGCCACAATCACCCATCAGCATTAGAGCCATACCAAGGTGCAGCAACAGGTGTTGGTGGTATCAATAGAGATATTTTTACCATGGGAGCTCGTCCAATAGCGCAATTAAACTCATTGCGTTTTGGAGACATTGAGCTAGATAGAACCAAGTGGTTGGTAAAAGGTGTGGTGAAAGGAATTGGTGATTATGGAAATGCTTTTGGAATACCAATTGTTGGAGGAGAAGTGTTCTTTGATGAATGTTACAACACCAATCCACTTGTGAATGCTTTCTCGGCAGGAATTATGGAAACAGATGAATTGATTTCTGCTACTTCATCAGGAGTTGGAAATCCAGTTTTCATTGTTGGTTCTAGAACTGGTAAAGATGGAATTCATGGAGCAGCCTTTGCTTCTAAAGATATTACTGAAGAGTCTGTTAATGATTTGCCAGCAGTACAGGTTGGTGATCCTTTCCAGGAAAAACTATTATTGGAAGCAACTTTAGAATTAGGAAAAACAGATGCTGTTGTAGGTATGCAGGATATGGGTGCTGCAGGTATCACATGTTCTACTTCTGAGATGAGTGCTGCTGGTGGTTGCGGAATGCGAATTCAACTGGATAAAGTTCCTACACGACAAGAAAATATGAAAGATTGGGAGATTTTATTATCAGAATCTCAAGAGCGTATGCTAATTGTTGTGGAGAAAGGAAAAGAAGCTATCGTTCACGAAATTTACGATAAGTGGGATTTAAGTTGCGAGCAAATTGGAGAGGTAACGGAAGGAAATCGTTTACAGTATTTTGTTGCAGACACGCTTGTTGCAGATGTTCCAGCTACCGATTTAGTATTGGGTGGTGGAGCTCCAGTTTATGAAAGAGAATACACAGAGCCAGCTTACTTCAAAGAATTTAAAAAATTCAATATAGAATCTATTGAGCAACCGTCTGACTTGGCTCAAGTAGCCAAGTTTTTGACAGCTCATCCAAACATAGCTTCCAAAAAATGGGTGTACGAACAGTACGATTCTATGGTAGGGACCGTCAATATGGGAACCAATGCGCCAAAGGATGCGAGTGTTGTAAATATCAAAGGTAGCAATAGAGCCTTGGCTATGACGGTAGATTGTAATGCTAGAATGGTAAACGCTAACCCAGAAGAGGGATGTGCAATGGCAGTTGCAGAAGCGGCTCGTAACATTGTGTGTTCAGGAGGTGTTCCTTCGGCAATTACAAACTGTTTGAATTTTGGTAACCCTTACAATCCTGAAGTTTACTGGCAATTTGTTGGTTCTATTAAAGGTATGAGTAAGGCGTGTAGAAAGTTTGAAACTCCAGTAACGGGAGGTAATGTAAGTTTCTATAATCAAACTGCTACTGATGGAAAAGAGGTGCCAGTATTCCCAACTCCAACTATCGGAATGTTGGGTGTGGTTGAGGATAAGTCTCACATCATGTCTTTAGATTTTAAAGGTAAGAGTGATTTAATTTACTTGATTGGAGAATCTCAAAATGACATTTCTTCTTCAGAGTATTTAGCTTCTTATCACAAAGTGAGAAAGAGTTCGACACCTCCGTTCTGTCTAGATAAAGAATTTGATTTACAGGCTGCGATTAAGAATTTGATTCGCAATCATCTTATCGAGTCTGCACACGATGTAGCAGATGGAGGTTTATTTATAACTCTTTTGGAAAGTGCTATGCAAAATGGATTAGGATTTGATATAACTTCAGCTGCCGAAATTCGTGAAGATGCCTTCTTATTTGGTGAAGCACCATCAAGGGTGGTTGTTTCGGTAAGAGAAACAGAAGAGGATAAATTCATTGACTTAATGAAAGAGAGCAATGTGCCATTTAGTTTGTTAGGTCATGTCACTAAAGGTAATATACGAGTGGATGAGTTATCATTTGGAGATATTGCCGAATACAAAAACATATTTGATAACGCAATAGGAGATAAACTATAAAAGTTAGCATATTGAAAAACCCCTCAAAAAAGAGAGTTTTTTTCATATTAAGATTTTCTTAATTTGAGCAATTAAAGTTGAATAGGTAGATGTTTAACGATTTTGGAAATATTCAGGTAGCAGGATTGCCTCCTTATTTGCGTCAGTTTGTAGTTAGTCAAGATTATGAATACTACACTTCCATAGACCATGCGGTTTGGCGCTATGTCATGCGTAAAAATGTAGAATATCTTTCCAAAGTAGCTGATGATTCTTATGTTGAAGGGCTTCGAAAAACAGGTATCACCTTAGATAAAATCCCAAACATTCAGGATATGAATGATATTTTGGGCGAAATTGGTTGGGGTGCTGTTTGTGTTGATGGCTTTATACCGCCAACTGCCTTTATGGAATTTCAAGCTTATAAGGTGTTGGTTATTGCAGCTGATATTCGTCAGTTAGAACATATCGAATATACGCCTGCTCCAGATATTATTCATGAAGCGGCAGGGCATGCGCCCATTATTGCAGATCCAGAGTATGCAGAGTATTTAAGATTGTTTGGAGAAATTGGTAGTAAAGCTATTTCTTCAGCAAGAGATTACGATTTGTATAAGGCGATTCGACATCTTTCCATTATCAAAGAAGATCCAAACACGCCAGAGGAAGATATCAAAGAAGCAGAAAAAGAGATTGATGAGATTCAAAGAGATATGGGTCCAGCTTCAGAGATGTCGTTAATTAGAAACCTACACTGGTGGACCGTTGAGTATGGTTTAATAGGTAGTTTAGAAAATCCGAAAATTTATGGTGCAGGCTTGCTTTCCTCTATAGGGGAAAGTGAAAGCTGCTTAAAGCCTACTGTGATAAAGAAACCATATAATATAGACGCTATAGATGTTTCATTTGATATTACAGAAATGCAGCCACAGTTATTTGTAATACCTAATTATCGTCATTTAACAAAGGTTTTAGAAGAATTTGCTGATTCTATGGCTTTACGAACGGGTGGTTTGTCAGGTTTAAATAAGGCAGTCCAATCTAAAAACACAGCAACAGCTAAGTATAGTTCTGGTTTACAAGTTTCAGGAATATTCTCTAAGGTGATAACTAACGATAATGATGAGCCTATGTATATGGCAATATCTTCACCTACGGCATTAGCTTGGCAGGATAAACAATTGGTTGGTCATGGAAAATCATACCACCATCATGGATTCAGCTCTCCTATAGGAAAATTAAAGAATATTAGCACTCCTTTAGAGAATATGTGCATTGATGATTTAGCTAGAATAGGAGTTTATCCAGGGGAAAAAGCAAAACTAGAATTTGAGAGTGGAGTCCTTGTTGAAGGACTATTGTCAAATATTCATCGCAATCGATACGGTGTAAATATGATTATGACCTTTAACGATTGTATGGTGACTTATAATGGAGAGGTCTTATTCGACCGTTCTTGGGGTGTTTACGATATGGCAGTAGGAGAGAAAATTGTTTCTGTTTTTTCAGGGCCTGCTGATATTGTTGCTTTTGATGACGAACTGTATGTGCCTAAAGAAACAACACATAAAATTGAATATTCTACAAAGCGTTTGCGTTTGCACGAGTTATACCAGCAAGTTCGAGATGCTCGTTCAAAAAACGATATGTCTAATATTCCTGCTGTTTGGGAGGAGTTGAAGGTTCAATTTGCAGGAGATTGGCTTTGCGCTTTAGAAATATTGGAAATTGTACAGGATAGAGATATGCGTAAGGAAGTAGAAGCGTTTTTGCAAAATAAGTCTGTTGCAGAGAAAGAATATACCAAGCTTATTACTGACGGTTTAAAGTTAATTGCATGAAAATCTTAATTACAGGTGCAAGTAGAGGAATTGGTTTTGAGTCTGCAAAACTATTTGTAGCTTCAGGACATCAGGTTCTAGCTATCTCTAGAAATGCAGATAAGCTATCTGAATTAGCTAAATTTGGCGTGACTCCTTTTTCTTTCGACTTAACTACTGAAGATTACACCCAACTTATCGAAAAAGTAAAGAGTTTTGGGGAAATAGATGTGCTAATCAATAATGCAGGCGTATTAGTTAACAAGCCCTTTTCTGAAATTTCCAACTTAGACCTACTATATATATACAAGGTAAATGTTTTTGCTCCTTTTCGTTTGGTGCGCGATTTATCTCCTTATTTTTCTAGTCAATCGCATACTGTCAATGTGAGTAGTATAGGCGGTGTGCAGGGAAGTGTAAAGTTTTCAGGTCTTTCGGCTTATAGTTCAAGTAAGGGTGCGCTCACTATTTTAACAGAATGTTTAGCAGAAGAATTCAAGGAAACAAAACATAGATTTAATGCTTTAGCATTGGGGGCGGTGCAGACAGAAATGTTAGAAGAGGCTTTTCCAGATTACCAAGCCCCTTTGTCTGCTCAAGAAATGGCTAAATATCTTGTTCGTTTTGCATTAAAAGACGGTCTTTACTATAATGGAAAGGTGTTAAATGTTTCTTCAAGTACACCTTAGTTGTTTGTTTTGTGCTTAATTAGTATTGGTTTTCAAGTCGCACCAAGCTTAGAACCATGAAGATGGTTTTGATATGGTTTCGGGTTGGAAACAAAAACGATACGATCCTAT
>CAXDKI010000063.1:0-5031 GCA_963990215.1 uncultured Flavobacteriales bacterium
ATTCCTCTACGTCTCGTGGGCTCGGAGATGTGTATAAGAGACAGGTCTATGGGTATTGATAATCCACAATTGGAAGGAATGAGTTCTGTAGGGCCTCCACATTGTGTGTAAATAACAGGTTTTCCTGCCGCTAAAGATTCTAAAGCAACAACAGAGAAAGTTTCAATACGGCTATTTATAATAAGTGCATGATGCTGAGCTATTTCATTTAAAACATCTTCATTTTTCATGCTGCCCAAAAACTGAATATTATCACTATTTATCATTGATTCAAGCAATGCCTTATCAGGCCCGTCACCGATTATATTTAGTGTGCAATTATCTATTTGTAGTTCTTGAAAGCTATGAATAACGGAAGATATATTTTTGATTTCATCCCTTAGGTCCGCAACAATTAGGAATCGAAAAATATCATCTTTTACAGCTTTAACTTGTTGTTTTTTAATTATGTTTCCAATGATTTCAAACGATCCTTTGATTCCTTGTTTTTGCATAAGCGTTTTTAAAAAATGAGAAACAGGAAGTATTTTTTTCGCTCTTTTAAAAACCAGTTTCATCAGGAATTTTTGCATAAAACCAATAGGATGTTGGTACCCCGACCAATGCTCTGAAATAAGCAATGGTTTGTTGTAAATAACCGATAATATATAAGCAAGAATGGTTTTATTGCTCCAAACATGAGCATGGATGATGTCTACTTCTCTTATTTGTTTGAATTGTTGAAAGTAGAGTATAAACAACCTCACTTTGTTTAGAAAGGAAAAATGCGAGCTTTTAAATGTTGTAATAAACTCTGAAAGGCTTCCATCTTGCTTGCAGCTTGTCGAGGGTTCATTTGAGCTGTAAGCATAGAGCACGGTTATGTTATTATGTCTTGCTGCTGCTTGCGCATGTTTTTGAATAAATATCCCATTTTGAATATCTAGTGGTGATGGATACCAAGACGGAATATACAAAATATGTGATTTGCTTGCTGTCACAACTAGTGAAGTGTTTTCTTTTTCAATCTTAAAGAATTCCCAACTACTACAATATCCGAAAATGCCATGAATAATGCGCCCCACATAGGATTAAGTAATCCCATGGCAGCAATAGGGATGGCTATAATATTGTAAGAAAATGCCCAAAACAAGTTTTGTTTGATGGTTAAAAGCGTATGTTTACTGATGTTAAGCGCTTCAGAAATTTTACCTAAATCGTTGCCATTTAATAGTACTATTTGTGCCGATTGAATAGCTATTTGTGTTCCACTGCTTAAAGAGATACCTACATCTGCTTGTGCTAAAGCAGGGGCATCATTTATGCCATCTCCCACCATAGCGGTAGTTCCCCGCTCTTTAAAGTCAGCAATTCTTTGCAGTTTTTGATACGGAAGTTGTTCAGAATAAACAGTTTCAATATGCAAGTTTTTAGCCAAGGCAATGCATTTTTCTTTTTTATCACCACTAAGCATAATAGGATTTAGTTCAGCCAATTTTATAGATTGTATGATTTGTTGTGCATTTGGTTTTACTTCATCCTCTATATCTACAGTGGCGAAAAGCTGATTGTTTTTAAGTAAGTATAAACTATGATAACTATCTTCTGTTAATTCTTGTGCAATAGCATAGGACCCCAAAAAGTAATGGTGTTTATTCCATTTTCCTTCTATTCCTTTTCCTTTGTGCTCTTGAATTTCGTTTATATGAATGCTGTCGGTTTTACCTTCCAATTCTTTAACGATGGATTTGGCAATGGGGTGGGAAGAGTGTTGCTCCAAATGATACAATAGCTCTTTTACTTCTTTTAGGTTTTCTGTATCACAATTAATTTTTTGAATTTTGAAATTACCGGTAGTTAGCGTTCCTGTTTTATCAAAAAAGATGTGTTTTACTTGAGCAAAGGATTCCAAAGTATTGCCTCCTTTTACCAAAATACCGGATTTAGCAGCTCTACCTAAACCCACCATTACAGCGGTAGGTGTGGCTAAACCCATAGCGCAAGGGCAAGAAATAACCAGTACAGCTACAGCACGCATTATAGCATCGGTTATACTAATGTTAAGCACAAAATGCGAAATAAAAAAGGTGAGTGCAGCAATAGTTAAAACAACAGGTACAAATACAGCACTTATCTTATCGCCCAACTGTTGAATTTTTGGTTTGTTGTTTTGCGCCTTTTTAACCATCTCAATAATTTGAGAAAGCACCGTTTCTTCTCCTACTTGTATTGCTTTTATTTTGAGGTTTCCGTCTACTAAAATAGTACCGCCTGTAACCCTGTCTTTTTGCACTTTTCGTACCGCTTTGCTTTCTCCTGTCAGCATTGATTCGTCTAAAATGCCTGTGCCCTGTGTAATCACTCCATCTGTTGGGATTTTATCCCCACTATTCACAATTAAAATATCCTCTTTTTTTATTTGTTTAAATGGGATCTGTTCCATTTTTCCTTTTGCTATCTCTCTTGTTGCAAGCAGCTCTTGCATGGTGCTTAACTCTTGTATAGCGCTTGTTGTTTGTTTAATGGAGCGGTGTTCTAGCACATTACCTAATAGGACCAAGGTGATTATGGTAGCAGTGGTTTCGAAAAACAAAAACTGATGCACTTCATCCGTTCCCCAATGTAAAAAGGTACCTGTTAAGCTATACGCAAAAGAAGCTGTTGTCCCCATAATTATCAGTACATCCATATTCGGAACGCCAACTTTTAAGGAGTTAATCGCACTTTTGCCAAAATGCATAAGACCTATACTATAAACAGGCAGGCAAAGGATAATTTGTAAGATTGGGTTTTGCAAAAAATGGTCATGCGCTAAAAACATGTGTGCAAACAAGGGGATGGTAAATAGCAAACAAATGGCGAATAGTTTTTCTATACGATCACCATTTTGCTGAATAGAATCAGTACTGGCTTTAAAACCAATGGATTCTAATTCCTGTATTATTGCTTGCACATTCCATTTTTCCGAATGATAAATAGAGGCTTCTGCATTGGCAAAACTTACAGTGCTTTTATGCAATCCTTTGCTATTAAGGTGCTTTTGAATGCCGGTCGCACAGTTGGCGCAAGTCATTCCTTTTATATGTAGTGTAGTATGTGTTAACTCTTTATTCATATGGACAACAAACTTAGGATTTTTATCCTATAAATTTATTGTGGGGATGCTAGTAAAAGTTATATATTTGGGCGCTCAAATGGTGGTTGTAGCTCAGTTGGTTAGAGCACCGGATTGTGGTTCCGGGGGTCGTGGGTTCGAATCCCATCATCCACCCTTTAGAAAGCCCTTCCATATGGAGGGGCTTTTTCTGTTTATCTCTTAATCATGTTTTGTAACACTCTGGGTAACTGTGCGGGTTTTTGTAAACCCGGATAGCTTCTTAGTTTTTGATAGTTTTCGTTTAAGAAAACCGTTGATGGCCAGTAGATTTTATCGTTGTACGGATCTACCAATGCTTGGTGTAAATCATGGTTGCTTGGTACATCAATATTTTGCTCTTTATTACTGTATGTAATTCCATTTAATACTGTCGCTTCTTTACTTCTTCCATCAAACATCACAGCATAAAAATGATCATTTATCAATTTAATGATGTTCGGTTCTTCTAAGGTTGTTTTTTTCATTTCTTGGCAATAAGGACAGCCTGGTCTGTAAAAGAATATCATAACCTTCTTAGCTTCTTTGGCCATCAAGGCGTCCAGCTCGCTAATTTCAACCCATTTGATATTGGCGTAGGTATTATTGGCTTTTATGACTTCTTTTAAATCTGTTGTCGCTTCTTTTTGTTTTTCGTTGTTGCATGAAGTAACAAGAAAAGGTGTAATAATCAGAAATAAGCTAACTAATAATCTCATTATTTTTTCAGTATTGAGTTTGCTTTATTTATCCAAGGAGTTGGTCCTCCGGCAACATAGCCAGTTTTTCCTAGTGGAACAAATTCTAATTGGTTGTCCTTATTCACTTTTACATTGAAAATATGAATGGTAGGATACCCTCTTACCTGAAAAATTTGTTGCAATTCTCTGTTTTGCTTTTTAATCTTTTCATCCTGTTGTTTTCTTTTAGGATAATCCAATTCCAACAGTACCACATTTTGTTCGGCCCAATCCTTAAACTGAGACGTATTGAATACTTCTTTTTTCAGTTTTATACACCATCCGCACCAATCACTTCCAGTAAAATCGGCTAAAATTGGCTTACCTGTTTCCAAAGAAACTTGTGCTGCTTTTTCAAAATCTATATGCCACTTGGCTTTTTCTTGGCCAAAAGCAATTGCCGAAGCAAATAATAAGGTGATAACTAATATTTTTTTCATAGTTATAATTTTAGTGAATGCCATGCATCCATTTTTTTAATACTGGTGTAATAATAAACGCTAAAATAGCCATTCCTATTGCTACCACGCCTACTTGAGTAAATACTGATGTATAGTTCAGTAATGATTGAACTCCTTCAATAGTTGAGTCTGTTGTTGCTCCAGCAAATCCCGTGACATTTTCAATCATTGATGTCATAAAACCTGGCTCGGGAACTTCTTCTGAACCTGTAATTGTTGCATTCGCAATAAATTTAGAAATATAATGAGCAAATGATGAGGACATGAAATAAACACCCATCATAAATGCCGTCATTTTCTTTGGAGATAATTCAGTCACTTTACTAAGGCCTATAGGAGAAATAAATAATTCACCGGTCGTCATTAAAAAGTAACCTACCATTAAAAATATAAAAGGTGTTTTACCTGCAGCATCCATATACTGCGCGCTCATAGCGAAAACTAAAAAGCCTAGACCTAATTGTAATATTCCTAATGCAAACTTTATTGGTGTTATTGGATTTTTCTGCGCTTTTGCGAGTCCTACCCACATTAATGAAAACGGAATAGCTAAAAACATAATATATCCAGGGTTAATAGCATTTGTTTGGGAAGCATTTAATAAAACTAAATTAACATTTCTTTCAGCGAATAAAGTTATGGCTGTACCCGCAAGTTCAAAGAATGACCAAAAACTGTCTCTTATACACATCTCCGAGCCCACGAGACGTAGAGGAAT
>CAXDKI010000064.1:0-5010 GCA_963990215.1 uncultured Flavobacteriales bacterium
ATTCCTCTACGTCTCGTGGGCTCGGAGATGTGTATAAGAGACAGGTATTAGGGTGCTTTTCAGAAAAACGCTTAATTTCTCTTTCTAATTGTTGATCAAATTCTCGTGATACTAAAATCTTAGTGGATGAGTATTTTTCTATTTCTATAAAAATTTTGTGATATCGATTAGTAGGGATGTAATAGATTCCTTTTAACAAGGGAAATATCCTTGCTTGTAAAAATTTTGAACCTGTTTTTCCAGTGCCAACATGGAAGTAAATTTCGCATGAATTCGACATCAGGTTTTCTGCTTTTTCTTTTTAGCTGCAGGAAACAAGATATTGTTTAAAATTAAACGATATCCTGGAGAGTTAGGATGAAGATTTAAGTCGGTAGGAGGGTCTCCTACTTTGTGTTGGTAATCTTCAGGGTCGTGTCCTCCATAAAATGTCCAAGTTCCTTTTCCATACTCTCCATGAATGTATCGAGCTTCATTAACAGAAGTAGTTTCGCCCATAATTAAAACATCCGACTTGATAAATTCTTTTCGAAAAGCAGTTGTTTGCCCCATAAACCCTTTGATTACTTTCTCATGATTTTGGCAAAGCATCGTTGGTACTGGGTCCCATTTTGCAGAAAAATCGAACAAAACGAAAAAGTCTAATTCCTTTTTTAGTTTTCTGTTCTGGGTAGCATCAATACTAGAGTATTCGTATTGGTTAGGATTTTTCACAAGGATAAAATCCTTGAAAGCAAAGGTGTGGGAATAGTCTAATTTATCTTGTGCGTGAGGGTCTGCTCCATCTCCATCAAACATGTATTCGCAAATATCTACATGTTGAGCAGAGAGCGCAATATCATACGAGTCGCTAGCAGAACACATGGCAAACAAAAAACCTCCTCCTAAGGTGAATTCTTGAATTTTTTTAGCAACAGCTAGTTTGGCTTCAGAAACTTTATCGAATCCGAGTTTTTTAGCAGTTGCTTCAAATTCTTTTTTCTGTTTTCTGTACCAAGTGGCGTTTTTAAATGCTGCATAAAATTTACCGTATTGCCCTGTGAAATCTTCATGGTGTAGGTGTAACCAATCATACATTTGAAGCATATTCGTCAATACTTCTTCGTCATAAACTATATCATATGGGATTTCGGAATAGGTGAGCGCTAGAGTTACAGCATCATCCCAAGGTTGTTTGCTCTTTGGAGAGTATACAGCAATTTTTGGAGCCTTCTCTAATTTAACTATATCTTGATTTACTTCTGGATGAGCAATTTCGTTGAGGATTTGTGTGGACTGAATATCTGCGATAATCTCGTAAGAAACACCTCGAATAATACACTCTTTTTCTAGTTCTTGGTAATGCTTAAAGAGAAAACTTCCACCTCTATAATTAAGTAGCCAATCTACCTCTACATCTTGCTCTAAAATCCAATAAGCAATTCCGTATGCCTTAAGGTGATTATTTTGAGTGTTGTCCATTGGAACCATCAAATAAGCAGCGTGTGTGTAAAAACTACACAAGCATGTTATAATCAGTCCAATCTTTTTCACTAATTAAAATGGTATATTATTTTCATCTTCATTCATGCTAGATGAATGGGTGATAACGCTTTTTCCAAAATCATCATTATCGCTTCCAAAAGCACCGAAGCTATCCAAATCTGTAAATTTAGCTAGTTTAGCGATGAATCGAAGCCTAACATTTTCTAGAGAGCCATTACGGTGTTTAGCAATAATAATTTCACCTTGTCCGGTGCAATCAGGGTCTTCTCCTGGAGAAGCATTCATCCATTCGGTCATGCCATAGTATTCTGGTCGATAGATGAAGCAAACGATATCCGCATCTTGTTCAATTGCCCCTGATTCACGAAGATCAGAAAGCATTGGGCGCTTATCTCCGCCACGAGTTTCTACTGCACGACTTAACTGAGAAAGCGCAATAATTGGTACATCTAATTCTTTGGCAATACTCTTTAAAGATCTAGAGATAGTAGAGATTTCTTGTTCTCGATTACCGCCTTTATGACTTCCTCCAGCATGCATCAGCTGCAAGTAGTCAATAATGATAAGCTCTATATCATGTTGTTTCTTTAATCTTCTACACTTAGCTCTAAGCTCAAAAATGGTTAGGGCAGGGGTGTCATCAATAAAGATAGGTGCTTCTGAAAGCTGTGTAATTTTTTGGTTAAGCTGTATCCATTCGTGGTCTTCCAAATTTCCTTTACGGAGTTTTTCAGCTGAAATCCCAGATTCGCTAGCAATTAAACGATTAACTAACTGAACGGAAGACATTTCAAGTGAAAATACAGCTACAGGTTTGTTAAATTGCACTGCGGTATTTCTAGCAGTGGAAAGTACAAAAGCTGTTTTACCCATGCCTGGGCGAGCAGCTAATATGATCAGATCAGATTTTTGCCATCCTGATGTAACTTTGTCCAAATTTTGAAATCCTGAAGGAACACCGCTTACGCCACCTTCTTTGTTTTTAACTTCTTCAATTTGATCAAGCGCTTTTCGGATTAAAGAACTCATCTTATCGTAGTTCTTTCGAATATTTCCTTCCGATACCTCGTATAAACTTTTCTCAGCCTCACCTAATAAATCAAATACATCCGATGTCTCATCATAAGCATCGGTCATAATTTTAGCTGAGATTTTAATAAGTTCTCTTTGAATGTATTTTTGTGCAATGATACGCGCGTGCGTTTCAATATTTGCAGCAGATGCAATACGCTCAGTTAATCCTGCTACAAAAACAGGACCTCCAATTCCCTCTAATTCACCACTTTTGCGTAGTTGATTTGTAACTGTTAAAATATCTACAGGCTGCGCACCATTAAAAAGTGATTCAATTGCTTCAAATACCTTTTGGTGTTCGCTTTTATAAAAGCTTTCTTTTCTTAGAATTTCAATAGCATTAGATAAGGCATCACTATCTAACATTAAAGCACCTAAAACCGCTTCCTCTAAATCAATAGCCTGTGGTGGTACTTTCCCCGACTGTTCTAATGTTATTCCTTCTTTTTGCTTGAATTTCTTTGCCATTACTCTTTTACTTCACCCATTTTTCCGAATTTTTCAATGCGTTCTGCTATACGCTTTTCGGCAGATTTCTTTTCTAATACTTTTGTTTGCTTGATGATTTCCTTCTTAACGGTTATAAAGATTTCTTCAGGAAAAGTGTGCGCTCCTCCTTCAGGTTCTTTAATGATGCCGTCAATTAGCTTATTTTTCTTCATGTCATCAGCTGTTAACTTCAAAGCATTGGCAGCTTGTTCTTTGTAATCCCAGCTTCTCCATAAGATTGAAGAACAAGATTCTGGAGAGATCACAGAGTACCAAGTATTTTCTAGCATCAATACTTTATCGCCAATACCAATACCTAAAGCACCTCCTGAAGCACCCTCACCAATAATGATACAAATCATAGGAACTTTTAGCTGAATCATTTCGATTAAGTTGCGCGCAATTGCTTCTCCCTGTCCTCTTTCTTCTGCTTCTAGTCCAGGAAAGGCTCCAGGAGTGTCTATGAAAGTAATGACAGGTTTTCCAAACTTCTCTGCCATTTTCATTAATCGTAAAGCTTTACGATATCCTTCTGGATTTGGCATTCCGAAGTTTCGATATTGACGCATTTTAGTATTTTTACCTTTTTGTTGTCCAATAAACATGAAGCTTTTACCATCCATCTCTGCCCATCCGCCAATCATTGCTTTGTCATCTTTTACGGTTCTGTCACCATGTAGTTCGATGAAATTATCTGCAATGTTTTCAATGTAGTCTAAAGTGTATGGACGCTGAGGATGACGAGATAGCTGCACCTTTTGCCAAGGAGATAAGTTACTATAAATACTTTTCCTTGTATTTTTTAGTTTACTCTCTAAATCGGAGATAACTTGCTTTACATCAACGCCTTCAACACCCAGCTCTTTTGCTTTATTAAGCTGAGTCATCAATTCCTTAATTGGTTTTTCAAAATCTAAGTATTCCATAATGGATCTTTAACCTAGTAAATTTAATTTCGTTTATAATAAAAACAGAATTTCAAGTTTAGAAAAATTTATGTGATTACTTTTGTCTTTAGAGAATAAAATTTTTCAACATTGATACTTTTTCCAAATGCTAAAATAAATGTGGGTTTGCATGTCAAAAGCAAACGAGTAGACGGTTATCATGATTTAGAGACCATTTTTTACCCTGTGAACTACTGTGATGTATTGGAAATAATTCCTTCAGATGAACTCGCTTTTACTAGTAGTGGAATAGATATTCCTGGTGATGGGAATTTGTGTTTAGATGCGTATCATTTGTTGAAGCAAGGTTTTAATATTCCAGCAGTTCATATTCATTTACATAAAATAATCCCTATTGGAGCAGGTTTAGGAGGGGGGTCTTCGGACGCTGCTTTTACCCTGAAAGGCCTAAACGACCTTTTTGATTTACAATTAAACAATGAACAGTTAAGAATGTATGCTTTGCAAATTGGCGCCGATTGCCCATTCTTTATTGAGAATAAACCAATGTTAGCTACTGGAATTGGAGAGGTTTTGGAGCCGATTGATTTGGATTTATCAGCTTATCATATTGCTATTGTAAATTCTGATATTCATGTTTCTACAGCAGAGGCTTATTCAGGAGTTACTCCTAATGATCCTTTGTGTTCTTTGAGGAATTTGATAAAACCTCCTGTTAAAGAATGGCAGATTCAAAATGATTTTGAACAAAGTGTTTTTGCGAAACATCCTGCTATTGAGGACTTGAAGAAATCCATGTATAAACAAGGAGCGATTTATGCAGCTATGTCCGGCAGTGGGTCTTCTGTTTTTGGCTTGTTTGAAAGTCGTCCAAATCTTAATTGTATAGATTCCTCCTTTTTTCTTGTTGAATGAGCTTCTTTTTAAAAGCGTCTAAATTTTTTGCTTACTCTTTTATAATCACTATCTTTGCACCCCTTTTTATGGCATGTTGAGAATAAGAGGGACTGTCTCTTATACACATCTCCGAGCCCACGAGACGTAGAGGAATCGG
>CAXDKI010000065.1:0-4910 GCA_963990215.1 uncultured Flavobacteriales bacterium
TGTTTGTGCAGACAGTAAAGTAGGTAATAATGCAAGAAAAAAGAGGATTTTTCGCATAAGGCAAAGTAACAAATGTTTTAACGATTTGACGAACTACTTATTACAAAAAAAGCGCAGAATGGCTGCGCTTATGTTTTTGTGGAGTGTAGCTCTTAAAAAGCAATACCTACTGAGAATCCTCCTTTTGGAACTACTCCTGTATAACCTCTATCATTACCATGGAAACGGTCTAATCTCTTACCATCTATTTGAGCACCCCTTATACCTCCACCAAGAAATAAATCAAAAGATAAGGCTTTGTTAATAATAGTTTGGAATCCGAATATAACACCACCTTCTCCTTGATTGATATCATAACTTTCTTTAACGATTACCTCTTCATATTCTCCTTGATGCCAAACAGACTCTTCCCAGTTTTCTGTTCCATCTTTATTGTATACATACTCCCAGTAAGGTTCTGATATTGTATTCCAATCTCTCCATTCATTATATTCTTTAAAATACTTTCCATTTGCATATAAACCTGCATAAAATCCACTTAAAACAGATTCTCCAGCAAATTTTGAGCTCAAAAAATACTTACGTAATTGCAATTCGCCCATCCATCCGTAATCATTTCCATCATCTGCCAGACGCAAACCTCCATCTAATTGAATAGAACGATTGTTTTCTAATGCTCGCTCATAAGAAGCATAAAGTGTACCGTCAAAAAAATGAAACGGACTTACTTTTACCAAAGCATCCTGGGCAAAAGCATTCATCCCTATGAGTGCAAGTGCAATAATTAATAATTTCTTCATTCTATAATTGTGTTATTTGTTTTTCTGAACGAGCAAATGTACTGATTATTACAGCTTTTTAGCATTTTTTACTTTTTGACTTAAAAGAGCTGTATCCAACACCTCTTGCATTTCGTTTACATAATGAAATGTTAAGCCTTTTACATAACGCTCATTGATTTCTTCAATATCTTTTCGGTTATCCTCACAAAGAATGATTTCCTTGATACCCGCTCGCTTAGCAGCTAGTATCTTTTCTTTGATACCTCCTACTGGCAATACCTTTCCTCTCAAAGTGATTTCACCCGTCATGGCCAATTTATTCTTCACCTTGCGCTGGGTAAATAAAGAGGTTAAAGCCGTCAGCATGGTAATTCCAGCCGAAGGACCATCTTTTGGAGTAGCTCCTTCTGGTACATGGATGTGCACATCGTGTTGATCGAAAATACTGTCATCAATACCCAGTGTATCGGCATTGGCTTTGATATACTTCATAGCAATAGCAGAAGACTCTTTCATCACCTTTCCTAGGTTACCAGTTATTTCTAGCTTGCCTTTTCCTTTGCTCAAAGAACTCTCAATGAAAAGGATATCTCCACCAACAGGCGTCCAAGCCAAGCCGGTAACCACACCAGCAATATCATTATTTAAGTAACGATCTTTATCAAATCGTGCAGGACCCAATATTTCTTTCAAATCCCCCACTTGCACTTCAATATTATATTCCTGTTCCATGGCAATGCTTTTGGCAGCATAACGCACCAATTTAGCAACTACCTTGTCCAAACCACGAACACCAGACTCCCTTGTATATCCTTCTACCGATTTTTCCAACACCTTTTTAGAAACCTTCAAATCTGTCTTTTTCAAGCCGTGCTCTTTCAGCTGTTTTGGTAAGAGGTGTTTTCTAGCTATTTCTGTTTTCTCATCCATAGTATAACCATTTATTTCAATGATTTCCATACGATCGCGTAAAGCAGGCTGAATGGTATTCAAAGAGTTCGCTGTTGCAATAAACATCACTTTCGAAAGGTCGTAACCCATCTCTAAGTAATTATCATAAAAAGCATTATTTTGTTCAGGATCCAATACTTCTAGCATAGCAGATGAAGGATCACCGTGTGTATCACGTGTAATCTTATCGATCTCATCCAATACAAAAATAGGATTTGAAGAATTGGCTTTTTTGATGGACTTGATGATACGCCCTGGCATAGCACCGATGTATGTTTTACGGTGTCCACGAATCTCCGACTCATCACGCATACCTCCTAAAGAAACACGCTCGTACTTACGCCCCAAGGCCTCTGCAATAGATTTACCTAAAGAAGTTTTACCAACTCCTGGAGGCCCGTACAAACAAAGGATAGGTGCTTTCATATCTCCTTTGAGTTTTAAAACAGCTAAGTGCTCCAATATGCGCTCTTTCACTTTTTCCAAACCAGAGTGATCTCTGTCTAATATCTTCTTAGCACGCTTCAAATCGAAGTGGTCTTTGGTGTATTCGCCCCAAGGCAAATCCAAGACCAAGTCTAGGTAAGCACGCTGCACTGAATAATCTGCCATAGCAGGATTCATGCGCTGCAGCTTCTTCACTTCCTTTTCAAAGTTTTCACCTACCTCTTTGGTCCATTTCTTTTGCTTAGCGCGCTTGCGCATTTCTTCTATCTCTTGATCGGCAGAACCGCCCAGCTCCTCTTGGATCGCTTTCAGCTGTTGGTTCAAGAAATACTCACGCTGCTGCTGATCTAAATCTACTTTTACCTTGTGCTGAATCTCATTCTTCATCTCCAGTTTTTGCAACTCTTTCGAGAGCAGTTCTAAGGTAAGGACAGAACGCGTTTTTAAGTTGCTCTGCATCAATAAATCTTGCTTGTGTTCTACCGACACATCCATATTAGAGCACACAAAGTTGATTAAGAAAGAAGGCGACTCTATGTTTTGGATAGCCACCTGTGCCTCTGTTGGAATGTTGGGCGACTCCTTCACAATCTGCAAGGCGATATCTTTAATAGAACTGACTAAAGCATCAAACTCCTTATCTCCTTTCGCTGGCTTCACCTCTTCCATTGGTATAACCTTCGCTTTTAGATAAGGTTGCTCCTGCACCAATTCGGTGAGTTGCATCAATTTACGCCCTTGTATAATCGCGGTGATATTACCATCTGGCATGCGCAACATCTTCATTATGTGTGCGACCGTACCTGTGGTATGCAAATCGGTTAGGTTGGGCTCCTCTACACTGAGGTCTTTTTGAGAGACAACTCCTAAAACCTTATTCCCTTTATACACCTCTTTAATCAGTTTGATAGATTTATCTCTACCCACTGTAATAGGTATCACTACACCAGGAAATAAAACCGTATTCCTTAAAGATAGAATCGGTAATACATCCGGTGTTTCCTCTTTATTTATCTTATCTTCGTCCTCTTGGCTCATCAAAGGGATGAACTCTGCATCCTCATCAAATACTCCAGACAAAGTGTCAATTAAAAATCGATCATTCATTCGAATCTGTTTTTTTAAGTCAATATGGCAGTAGCTTATTGCTTTTGCCTACGTATTACTATAGAGCAAGGACTGTGCCAACGCTATTGTATTACGGAATATGGCAGAGATTTAGAAATTACGTTGCTCGCTTGTCAGCTCAAACACTTGTTGGAGGATGGCTTTTTCCGTATCATCGAAAGGAACACCTCTACGCATCATTACTTTTTCGGCTACCTCAAATACTTTAGGTAACTGATAAGTGCTGTAACCCGCTGAACCACCCCAAGCAAAAGAAGGCACAAAGTTGCGTGGGAAACCAGCACCGAAAATATTGGCACTAACCCCTACTATCGTACCCGTGTTAAACATGGTGTTGATACCACATTTGGAATGATCGCCCATGATAAGTCCACAGAACTGCAATCCTGTTTTTTCAAAACGACCAGCTTGTTCGCTCCAAAGGCGCACCTCTGCATAATTATTTTTCAGGTTGGAGTTGTTTGTATCCGCACCGATGTTACACCATTCCCCTAAAACCGAATTACCCAAAAAGCCATCATGCCCTTTATTGGAATAACTCATCAGCACAGAATTATTGACCTCACCCCCCACTTTGCAATAAGGGCCTAAGGTAGTAGCTCCGTAAATTTTAGCACCCATCTTTAGTACGGAATGTTCGCACATAGCAAAAGGACCACGCACAATACTCCCTTCCATCACCTCAGCATTTTTACCGATGTAGATAGGACCTGTAGTAGCATTCAGAATAGCCCCTTCTAGCTTGGCACCCTCCTCTACAAAAATGTTTTCAGAACCCATTATAAGGTTGGTATCGCTTAAAACTTGAGATTTACGCCCAGCAGTTAATAAATCAAAGTCTGTTTGTAATTCTATAGCATTGTACTGAAAGATGTGCCAAAGCTTTTCTATTTTAGTGAACTCCTCTGCAAAAATCACTTTTTGATTAGCTGCATTCCGGTAAGCCAAAAGCGTATCTCCTGCATACAAACCCTCCCCATCGGCTAGTTGCTGTATAGCTGCCACCAATGCTTTGTTCGGGCATACACCTCCATATATATACAAATTATCAGCTTCTTTTTTTAAAGGGTGTTTCTTTTGTAAATAATCAGCTGTTTGTGTACTTGGATCACTTCCTAAGTACTTAGCCCATTTTTCTTTTATGGTTAAGATCCCTATACGGATTTCTGATATCGGCCGGGTATGTGTTAAAGGGAATAAGGACTCCCTATTTGCATCAAAAAGAATGTAGTTCATACGGACAAATATAAACTATATAGGCGCAGCAAAAAAGCTCTTTCGTTTGGAGGATCGTTTATTATTTTTTTAATGTAATTGAGCTTAGTCGAAATATCTCTTATTAGACAGAAATAATCATATATAGATAAAACCTATTTGACAATCGATCGAGAATTATTCGATATTGCTAACACCAAAATAAATTACCTAAGCAGACTAATGAAACACCCAAAACTCAGAGACCGCAAAGAGCTGGGATAAATTAGTAATACAAATACCTGAACTGTAGTTTATCTGAATGGTTTACGAGTAAACTGGAAGACCGTGGCTACCAATATACCTGCTAAAAATTAACGCCCACAAAGAGTTTTAAAGTCGCACCAA
>CAXDKI010000066.1:0-4897 GCA_963990215.1 uncultured Flavobacteriales bacterium
TTGCTACTGAAGAAACTCCTGCTACTGAAGAAGAAATCACAGAAGCTCCTGAAGAGGAAACGAAAGAAACTACAGAGTAATACATGAAGAAAGAAAATTGCTTCTTTCTAGGTTATATTAGCTGTAAACATGGTTACAAAGGAGATGTTAACATCAAGTTGGAAACTCCTGCAAAATACAAGGAACTAGCACATATGTTCATTGAGTTGAACGGAGGGTTAGTTCCTTTTTTTATTGACTCTTTTCGACTCAAAAAAGAAAATATTGCCCTTGTAAAGTTTGAGGATGTTGATTCCGAAGAAGATGCTCAAGTATTGGTTGGCAAAGAAGTTTACTTAAATCTAGAATTTATAGATGAAAGTCAGCAGAACCAACTAACTGCACTCATTGGTTTTGAGGTAATAGATTCCAAACATGGAAACATTGGAAAAGTAACCGATATACTTGACAATACCGCTCAAGAAATTTTTCAGATCAGTAATGGAGATCAGGAGTTTTTAATTCCTATCACTGAAGAGTTTATTCAAAAAATTGAGAGTAATGCCATCTATCTGGAAACCCCTGAAGGATTGATTGACCTTTTTCTTGAATAACATTAACTTTGTAGGGTGCGTACTATCCTATTCATACTACTACCCTTTTGCTGTTTTGCGCAAACAGACTCCCTCCTTATTAAAAAAATTCAAGTACTAGAAGGCGACACATTTATCACCGCTGAGCTGAAAAATGTGGACATCCTTTCTTTTAAAACAGTCGAAGATAAACGCTATTACTACCGACTAAAACGCAAAACCCTCAAAGTATATCCTTACGCTTTATTGGCTGCCAAAAAAATGGATAGTATACAGCAAGATCTAGATAATATTCCTAAAAAAAGGAAACGCAAAAAATATGTAAAAGCAGTGGAACAGTGGGCAAAAGAAGATTTGTCTGAAGAACTGAAAAAACTCACTCGTTGGGAAGGGCGTATTTTAGTGAAACTGATTTACCGAGAAACAGGAATTTGCACATATGATATTATTAAAGACTTAAGAGGTGGATTGCATGCTTTTATATGGCAACAACTAGCTAAAATTTTCGACAACAACCTTAAGACTACCTACCAACCATCTACCGTTAAAGAGGATAAACTAATAGAATACATATTACAAGATCAGCACTAGTTGAGTTATAGAGAATATATCCCTCACACCTTTGTCTCGTAAAAGAAAAGCAGGGTCTCGCCTATTTTCTACAGCAACTAAAAAATAGCTCCTTATAACTATTTAGCAAACTGCGCTGCTACTTTTTTGTTTTTCGGCCCTTCAGAATAATCGTAGAAACCTTCACCAGATTTTACTCCTAATTTACCTGCAGTCACCATATTTACCAATAATGGGCTTGGTGCATATTTAGGGTTTCCAAAGCCTTCATGCATGACCTCTAAAATAGAAAGACATACATCCAATCCAATGAAATCAGCTAAGTGTAATGGCCCCATTGGGTGTGCCATACCTAACATCATTACATTATCAATCTGCTCTACACCTGCTACTCCTTGAAAAAGTGTTTCAATTGATTCATTAATCATTGGCATCAAGATTCTGTTAGCCACAAAGCCTGGATAATCATTTACCTCCACAGGAACTTTTCCTAGTTTTTTAGAAGTATCCATGATCAATTTTGTTACCTCATCAGAAGTAGCATATCCTCTAATCACCTCTACCAATTTCATAATCGGAACAGGATTCATAAAGTGCATTCCAATTACTTTATCTGCTCTGTTTGTAGCAGCAGCAATCTTAGTAATGGAAATAGAAGAAGTATTTGTTCCTAATATAGTATTCACATCGCACAACTCATCCAGTTGTTTGAAGATGCTTAGCTTAATATCTATATTTTCAGTAGCTGCTTCTACCACCAATTCCATTCCTTTTACAGCAGCTGCCATATCGGTGTGCGTACTGATGTTAGAGATAGTATTGTTTTTGTTCTCTTCACTGATTTTATCCTTCTCTACCATACGATCTAAGTTTTTAGAAATCGTAACCAAAGCTCTGTCTAAAGCATCTTGCGAAAGATCAATTAAATTAACGCTGTAACCACTTTGCGCAAAACAATGAGCAATTCCATTACCCATAATTCCTGCACCTATAACCGCTATATTTTTCATTGTATAGAATTTAATTTTTGAGATACAAAAGTAAGAAATACTATCGGCTCTTTTGAGGTAGCATTGGCACAAAACTGAAATCGCCATAAGTATACTTCTCAAAAGTAGTTTCTGAAGTACGTACCATCAAGGTCATTTTCTGAATTTCTCCTTCTCCTAATGGAATAACCAGTCGTCCTCCTACCTTTAATTGAGTTAATAAATCTTCAGGAATAAAAGGGGCTCCACAAGTCACAATGATTTTATCGAAAGGAGCCATTTTTGGTAACCCTTTGTAACCATCTCCATAAATAAACATAGATGGATAACCAATTTTCGGTAAAAAATCCTTGGTCTTAGTGTATAAATCTTTTTGTCTTTCTATGGTGAAAACTTGTCCTTTTAAGGCTACTAAAACCGCTGCTTGGTAACCAGAACCTGTTCCCACTTCTAATACTTTTTCATGTGGCTTTACTTGCAATAGCTCTGTTTGAAAAGCAACTGTATAGGGCTGCGAAATGGTTTGTTCACAACCAATAGGAAATGCCTTGTCTTGGTAAGCAAATTTTAAAAAAGCTTGATCCATAAATAAATGCCTTGGTATTTCAGCAATAGCCTGTAGCACTTTCTCATCTTTAATCCCTTTAGCCCTAAGTTCTTCTACCAACTGCATACGCAGTCCCTTATGTCTGAAACCATCTGTCATTTCGTCCGCACTAAAATAGCGATTACTTGATATAAAAAACCTATTTTAGCACAAATTATCTTCCATGTTAAAAGTTGGCATATTGGGTGCTGGACACCTTGGTAAAATCCATCTCAGACTCTTAAAAGAGCTTAAAAAAGAATATGAGGTTATTGGGTTTTACGATTCTGACAGAGAAAATGCCAAGAAGGTAAACAGGGAGTTTCGTGTCAAGGCATTTAAGAAAATAGAGGATCTAATTGCCGAATCGGATGTGATTGACATTGTTACCCCAACCCTTTCTCACTTCGACTGTGCTATGGAGGCTATCAAGGCACATAAACATGTATTTATTGAAAAACCCATCACCAATACTACCGAAGAAGCTGAAACATTAATGAAGCTATCTAGAGAAGCTGGTATAAAAGTACAAGTAGGACATGTTGAGAGATTCAATCCTGCTTTTACTGCAGCACAGCCATACTGTAATCAACCTATGTTTATTGAAGCGCATCGACTGGCAGAGTTTAACCCTAGAGGAACTGATGTGCCTGTTGTTTTGGACTTAATGATTCATGATATTGACATTATTCTAAGCATCGTTAAATCTAACATCAGGAAGATTAGCGCTAGTGGTGTATCAGTAGTAAGTGACACTCCAGACATTGCCAATGCACGCATTGAGTTCGACAATGGATGTGTGGCTAATATAACAGCTAGTCGCATGTCTTTAAAAAACATGCGTAAAACAAGAATCTTCCAAAAAGACGCATATATCGCATTAGATTTTCTAGAGAAAAAAACAGAAGTTATTCGATTAAAAAGTTTAAAAGCTTCCGAAGAACAAGACCCTTTTGCTATTGTTTTAGATTTAGGGAAAGGAAGAAAAAAGAAGCAGATTTACTTTGAAAACCCAAGTATTGAAGAAAACAACGCCATTAAAGATGAACTAAAAAGTTTTGCTGACGCCATTAACAATAATACCGAACCTATTGTAACCATTGAGGATGGGTTTCGTGCTTTGGAAGCAGCACATATGATACTAGAAAAAATGAAATTAACGCCACAGCTGAGCATGGCATAATAAGAATATTTCTTATCCGTTGATGATGAAGATGAAAACATATTTGCCAATCGTATTAGTTTTATTATTTACAGCTTGTGAGGTTATAAATCCAGAAGAAGACATTCCTTCTTTTATTAGCATTAATGAGTTTGAGTATACAGAGGTAGGTACTGCTAAAATTGTAGATGCCTGGGTTTATATCGATAATGATTTACAAGGCATATACTCCCTACCAAACACCATACCTGTCTTAAAAAATGGCGAACAAAAACTATATATCGCCCCAGGAATTAAGGAAAATGGAATTTCAGCTACTAGAACAAATTACCCTTTTTATGTATGGCATCAAGAAGAAGTAAATTTATCTCCCCTAGACACTATACACATCAACCCAAGTACAAGCTACATTTCTGACTGTGTTCAATGGGAGGAAAACTTTAATGGAGCGGGGTCTTCTTTTCATCAAAACCTTTTTGAATATGGTATAGATATGATTTCCGACACCTCTGTAATGACAACTGGCGGACATGGAGAAATTATTCTAGATGGAGAAAAAGTTAGGTTTGAATGCACTACTGATCCTTTGTTTATGCCTAAAGATCGTAGAGTTTATCTGGAAATGGATTATAAATGTAACACACCATTTCTTGTAAACCTTTATAAATTCACTCCTACTTATGCAACCCCAAATACAGTTATGTTACTCCATCAACAAGAAGAATGGAATAAAATATACATCTATTTATCAGAGCACATAGCGCCTCACACAGATGCTAACAGTTTCTCTTTAAGTTTTTTGATGTTTAGAGACTCTACATTAACACAAAGTGAATTGTTGATTGACAATATGAAAATACTATATGAAGAATAAACCCCTTCAAACATTAAAATACATCCTGTTTGATGCTGTTTCAGCAGCAACAGCATGGGTGTTTTTTTTCTACTACCGAAGTGTCCAAATAGATAACGAAAGTATCATTTTTAGCAATACTCTTATAAATCTGTCTCTTATACA
>CAXDKI010000067.1:0-4841 GCA_963990215.1 uncultured Flavobacteriales bacterium
CACAAGGAGTATCGTCGGCAGCGTCAGATGTGTATAAGAGACAGCTGTAACAAAAGAGGCTGCAATATCTTATTTGAAAATTTGTTAACTCTCCGACTTCATGCTTGCAGTCAGGTACTCTCTGTTCAGTCGCGCAATATTCTCTAAAGAAATTTCTTTTGGACATTCCACCTCACAAGCCCCCGTGTTCGTACAGTTTCCAAAACCTTCATTATCCATTTGTTCAACCATGTTTAACACGCGTTCTTCTCTTTCGACTTGACCTTGTGGCAATAATGCCAGTTGAGATACCTTGGCCGAAACAAACAACATAGCAGACGAGTTTTTACAAGTAGCCACGCAGGCACCACATCCAATACAAGTGGCAGCGTCAAAAGCTTTATCAGCGTCTGCTTTTGGCACTGGCAATGCGTTTGCATCTTGTGTGCTTCCTGAAGTGTTTACAGAAACATAACCTCCTGCCTGAATCACTCTGTCAAATGCAGAACGGTCTACTACTAAGTCTTTTACAACGGGAAATGACTTGGCTCTCCACGGCTCAATGTAAACAGTCTCTCCGTCCTTGAACTCACGCATGTGTAACTGACAAGTGGTAACTGCTCTACCCGGCCCGTGCGCCTCACCGTTGATGTATAATGAACAGGATCCGCAAATTCCTTCACGACAATCGTGATCGAATGCAATAGGCTCATCACCTTTGTTTACCAAATCTTCGTTCAACACGTCCATCATTTCTAGAAAAGACATATGTGAATGAATGTCTGTTACTTTATACTCAACAATTTTTCCTTTGTTATTAGCGCTTTTTTGACGCCATATTTTAAGCGTTAAATTCATCTCGAATTATTTATAGCTTCGTTGTTTCAGTTCAATATTTTCGAAAGTCAATTCTTCCTTATGTAATTTTGCTTCCGAAGGAATACCTGTGTATTCCCAAGCCGACACATAATTAAACTCATCGTCTTTACGCATAGCTTCTCCTTCCTCTGTCTGCGACTCCTCGCGGAAATGTCCTCCGCAAGATTCTGTTCGACTCAATGCATCTTTACACATCAATTCTCCAAGTTCAATGAAATCAGCCACTCTACCCGCTTTTTCAAGCTCCTGATTGAGCTCGTTTAAGCTTCCTGGCACACGCACCTCTTTCCAAAACTCTTCTCTCAAAGCTGCAATTTCTTGAATAGCCTTTTCAAGTCCTTCTGCATTACGAGCCATACCGCAGTTTTCCCACATGATTTTTCCTAATCGTTTGTGGAAATGGTCTACAGCTTTAGAGCCATTGTTATTGACTAGCTTATCAAGTCTTTGTGTCACTTCTTTTTCTGCAGCATCAAATTCTGGCAAGTCTGTTGGAATCGTTCCTGTAAGAATATCATCGGCCAAGTAATCGGCAATTGTATATGGTAATACAAAGTAACCATCAGCTAAGCCTTGCATCAAGGCAGAAGCTCCTAATCTGTTTGCTCCATGGTCCGAGAAGTTGGCTTCTCCACAAGCGTACAGTCCTGGCACCGTAGTCATCAAATTGTAATCTACCCAAACACCACCCATGGTGTAGTGTACCGCAGGGTATATTTTCATTGGTGTTTCATACGGATTATCATCCGTAATCTTTTCATACATCTGGAAAAGGTTGCCATACTTTGCTTTCACAACTTCTTTGCCAAGCTTGGTGATGAGTGCTGCATCATTCTCCTCCAACCCTTTGATGTTTATTTGCTCTTTCCCGTAACGCTGAATGGCAGAAGCAAAATCCAAATACACAGCCTCTCCTGTTGCGTTAACACCATAACCCGCATCGCATCTTTCTTTGGCAGCACGACTAGCTACATCTCTAGGAGTTAAGTTTCCGAATGCTGGATATCTGCGCTCCAAGTAGTAATCTCTATCTTCTTCTACAATTTGAGTTGGCTTCAGCTTGCCAGTTCTAATCGCTTCAACATCTTCCATTTTCTTTGGCACCCAAATACGACCATCATTACGCAATGATTCTGACATTAACGTTAGTTTTGACTGATGATCTCCTGAAACAGGAATGCAAGTTGGGTGAATCTGCGTATAACAAGGATTTGCAAAGAAAGCTCCTTTCTTATGAATTTTCCAAGCAGCAGTAGCGTTTGAGCCCATTGCATTGGTAGATAAGAAAAATACATTCCCATATCCTCCTGATGCAATCACAACAGCATGTGCTGAATGGCGCTCAATTTCTCCTGTAATTAAATTTCTTGCAATAATCCCTCTTGCTTTCCCCTCTACAATTACCACCTCCAACATCTCGTGTCGATTGAACATTTCAATCTTTCCTTTGTTGATTTGGCGCGACATTGCAGAGTAAGCCCCTAACAATAATTGCTGTCCCGTTTGTCCTTTTGCATAGAATGTTCTGGATACCTGAACACCTCCAAATGAACGATTGTCTAGCAGCCCTCCATACTCACGGGCAAATGGAACTCCTTGCGCAACACATTGGTCAATGATGTTTCCAGACACCTCTGCCAAACGATAAACATTAGCTTCGCGAGAACGGTAATCACCACCCTTTACAGTATCGTAAAATAAACGGTAAGTAGAGTCCCCATCGTTTTGATAATTTTTTGCCGCATTGATTCCTCCTTGAGCAGCAATGGAATGCGCTCTTCTTGGAGAGTCTTGGAAACAAAATGCTTTCACATTGTAACCCATCTCTGCTAAAGAAGCTGCTGCCGAGCCTCCGGCTAAACCAGTTCCTACAACGATGACATCAATCAATCGTTTGTTGGCTGGGTTTACAATATTTATATTGTTTTTATGATTAGTCCATTTTTTATCTATGGGCCCTTCAGGTATTTTAGCATCTAATTTACTCATCGTTTTGATTTATCTCAAGTAAAGAACTACCGGAATAATTGCGAAAGCTAGTGGAATTAGAATCCCAAAAGCTGCGCCAACTTTTTTAATAACTGGAGAGTATTTAGCATGATTAGCTCCTATCGATTGGAATGCACTAGCAAAGCCGTGCGATAGATGAAAAGCGATTGCTATCATACACACCACATACATGATTACATACCACAACTCTTGGAAAGCTGCTGCGGTTATTGTGTACAAATCTTTGTTTCCGTTTATATCCAATGCAACACTGCCGAAATGCATCTCGTACCAAAAAGAACGCATGTGCACTATGATAAAAAATAGCACTACCGATCCTAAAAGACCCATGTTACGGGATGCCCATGTAGAGTTTGCGCCTGGCTTGTTGTATGCATATTTTACTGGCCTTGCCTTCTTGTTTTGGATAAATAACAGTATCCCATCAACAGAATGAAAAAGAATGCTGAAATAAGTTAAATACGACAACACTTTAACCAAAGGGTTGGTTGTCATAAACTTGGCATACTCATTAAATATTGGCAAAGCTTCCTCTGCAGGCAATAACAGTTGTAAGTTTCCTGCAAGGTGTCCTATCAAGAAGGTGCAAAGAAAAAGTCCTGTAGCAGCCATCCAATATTTTTTAGCTAAGGACGATTTTATCAAAGCTGATTTGCTCATGATGTAGTTTTTGTTTTTAAACGACTACAAATTTAACACCCTTATTGCTGACTTACAACTGTTCAGCCGAATAAATAATCATTCTACATAAGGGTGATTATTGCATAAGAAATTCTAACTTTGAATTCGCTTAAAATTTAGGGGATGAAATACGACAGGATTAGTAAAAATTTATTTATCAGAAACAGAGCGTTATTTACTGCGAAAATGAAACCAAAATCATTGGCTGTTTTTTGCTCTAACGACATTATGCCAATTAGTGCCGATGGCACTATGCCTTTTAGACAAGATAGCGACATGTTGTGGATGAGCGGAATAGATCAGGAAGAAAGCAGATTGCTTGTTTTTCCGGATGCATCAAAAGCAGAACATAAAGAAGTCCTATTCTTGAAAGAAACCAGTGAGCTGATTGCTATTTGGGAAGGAGCAAAACTCACCAAGGAAGAGGCTTTTGAAGTGTCGGGAATAAAAACGGTTTATTGGATTGATCAGTTTGAAACCATTTTTGAACAACTTATGCAAGAGGCTGACATAGTTTATCTTAATAGTAACGAACACGCTAGAGCTACTATCAATGTAGAAACAAGAACTGCTCGTTTTAACAAAGGTTGTCAAGAAAATTACAATTCGCATCAATACGAAAAATCCGCTCCTTTTATGCATGAACTAAGAGCTATCAAACATCCCCTAGAGATTGATTTGTTACAACAGGCCTGTAATATCACTGAAAAAGGATTGAGGCGTGTATTAGATTTCGTAAAACCTGGGGTAATGGAATATGAAATTGAGGCTGAGTATATGCATGAGTTTTTAAGAAACCGTTCGAAAGGTTTTGCCTACGAACCTATTATTGCTTCTGGCTTCAATGCGTGTGTTTTGCATTACATTGACAATAATCAAAAATGTAAAGCCGGCGATGTGATTTTGATGGATGTAGGAGCGGAGTATGCCAACTATGCTTCTGACATGACGCGTTGTATCCCGGTAAGTGGTCGATTTACAGAGAGGCAAAAAGATGTTTACAATGCTGTACTTAGAGTAATGAAGGCTGCCACTGACATGCTTCGACCAGGGATAATGTTGGCAGAGTATCACAAAGAGGTAGGGTTATTGATGCAATTGGAATTGCTTGGGCTTGGGCTTATTAGCCAACATGACATTGATAAGCAAGACCCAAAGAATCCTGCCTATAAAAAATACTTTATGCATGGAACGAGTCATTTCTTAGGCTTGGATGTGCATGATGTAGGGCTTTGGGATAAACCAATGGAAAAAGGAATGGTTTTCACTTGTGAGCCAGGTATCTATATTCG
>CAXDKI010000068.1:0-4783 GCA_963990215.1 uncultured Flavobacteriales bacterium
CTTAAAAAGCTGTCTTCCAGGTTGACTTTAAACTTTTTAGAACGCAATTCTAAATGATATCCTTCTTCTTGATGATTCAACACAAATTTAACATTATGCTTGCCTTTATACTGATTTACTAGTACAGTAATTTCATTCATTAGTTCTGCAGTAACATCTTTTAAATCCATTTTCAAAACTAACGATCGTAAAGCTTTTTCTTTTATCTCAGAAAGCATTTCTACACTGGCGAGCTTCATCTCTAATTCACCTTCTTTCCACCTACGCTCTTGTACTCTACATTGTGCATATAAGAACCAACCTTCTGTCATGTATGGCTTATACTTTGGGTATTCTTCTCCGAATAAAAAGAAAGTAATGCTATCATGATAATCTTCTATAGTAATAGTTCCAAAAGGCTTCCCAGATTTAGTAAACCTATGCTCTACTTGTGAAACCATTCCTGCAATACGAATATCTTTTCCTTTCATCACTTCTAACTGCTTGATTTGGCCAATATGATGATTACAGAAATTATCCATTTCCAATTTGTAATCATCTAGCGGGTGTCCTGAAATATAGAAGCCGACTACTTCTTTTTCCCTGTTTAGCATGTGTAATGTGCTCCACGGCTCGCAAACAGGCATTGGCGGCTCTAACAAAGCTACATCAGCACTTTCTCCAAACAGAGATACTTGAGCTGAGTTTTCATTCTGCTGATGCTTGGCGCCAAATTTCATGGCTTTCTCTAAAAACACAGGACTACCCTCATCACCATAAAAATAAACAGAACGGTGATGACCGAAACTGTCAAAACCACCGGCTACTACTAAACTCTCAAATGCTTTTTTGTTAGCCGCTCGTAAATCAATACGCTTAGTAACTTCAAAAATAGATTGATATGATCCATTCTCATTACGCTCATTTACAATTGCTTCTACAGCACCTTCTCCAACGCCTTTTACTGCACCCAATCCAAAACGGATTTCTCCATTTTTATTAACTGCAAACTTGTAAAAACTCTCGTTAATATCTGGACCCAACACCTTAATTCCCATACGCTTACACTCCTCCATGTAGAATGTCACTTTTTTAATATCATTCATATTATGTGTAAGGTAAGCAGCCATATATTCTGCAGGGTAATGCGCTTTTAAAAAAGCTGTATGAAAAGCAATTAAAGCATAGCAAGTAGAGTGCGATTTATTGAAAGCATAGGCTGCGAAAGCCTCCCAATCTTTCCAAACCTTTTCAGCAATTTCCACATCATGCCCTCGGTCTTTACAACCATCCAAAAATTTCGGCTTGAGCTTTTCTAGTAAAGCAAAAATCTTTTTACCCATTGCTTTACGCAACACATCCGCATCACCCTTAGAAAAGCCTGCTAAAGATTGTGAAAGCAACATCACTTGCTCCTGATAAACCGTAATACCATAGGTGTCGGCCAAATACTCTGCCATCTCTGGTAAATCATATTCTATCTCCTCATCTCCATGTTTACGAGCAATGAAATTGGGTATATATTCCATTGGCCCTGGTCGATACAAGGCGTTCATTGCAATTAAATCATCAAACTTATCGGGCTTTAATGCGCGTAAATTCTTTTGCATTCCTGGCGATTCAAACTGGAAAACTCCATTGGTTTCGCCTCTTTGAAAAAGTTCGTATGTTTTTTCGTCATCTAATGGAATTTCGTCTGGATCAATCTCAACACTATGGTGGTATTTAATCAATTTACAACAATCCTTAATGATGGTTAAATTCTTCAACCCTAAGAAATCCATCTTTAACATTCCTGCCGACTCTACCACCGAGTTATCAAACTGAGTAACTAGTAGCTCCGAATCTTTAGCCGTTGTAACGGGTACAAATTTGCTAATATCATCAGGAGTAATAATAACGCCACAAGCATGAATACCTGTATTACGAACAGAACCCTCCAAAATAGTAGCTTGTTGAATGGTTTTTGCTTGTAAATTATCTCCTTCGGCTAATTCTTTAAAATCATTAGCTAATTGCAATTGCTCTCCATTCAGTTTTTCTTTCAATTGCGCATCATCAAAATTGAAGAGCTTATTCAGCTTAATATCAGGCATTTTCTTTGCTAACACATCTGCTTCAGCTAATGGTAAATCTAGCACACGAGCAGTATCTCTTAATGAAGATTTTGCTGCCATTGTACCGTAAGTGATGATTTGTGCTACCTGATTTTTACCGTATTTACCAACCACCCATTGGATAATTTCGTTACGACCTTCATCATCAAAATCAATATCAATATCAGGGAGTGACACCCTGTCTGGATTCAAGAAACGCTCAAACAGGAGATCGTACTTAATAGGATCTACATTAGTAATACCTACACAATAGGCTACTGCCGAACCTGCAGCAGAACCTCTTCCGGGACCAACAGAAACACCCATTTTTCTAGCCTGTGAAGTAAAATCCTGTACAATCAAAAAATATCCTGGATAGCCTGTTTTTTCAATGGTAGATAGCTCAAAATCTAATCGTTCTGAAATCTCTTCAGTGATTTCTCCATAGCGCATTTTAGCACCCTCATAAGTTAAATGACGTAAGTAAGCGTTTTCTCCTCTTTTTCCTCCATCTATATTATCCTTTGCATCTATAAACTTCTCTGGAATATCAAAAGCAGGAAGCAATACATCACGCTTTAAATGGAAGTTTTCAATCTTATTAATGATTTCATTAGTATTGATAATTGCTTCCGGAATATCTACAAACAGCTGCTTCATTTGTTCCTGTGATTTGAAGTAATACTCCTCATTTGGAAATCCAAAACGGAACCCTCTTCCTCTTCCTTTTGGGGTAGATTGCAGTTCTGCTTCTTTTACACAAAGTAAAATATCGTGTGCATTCGCATCTTCTTGCGAAAGGTAGTAAGTATTGTTTGCCGCCACTACTTTTACCTCATATTTTTTAGCAAATCGCAACAACACTTCATTAACGATTTCTTCCTCTTCCAAACCATGACGAATAAGCTCTACATAGAAGTCTTCTCCAAATGTATCTTTCCACCAAACAAAAGCTTCCTCTGCTTGCTTTTCTCCCACATTCAGTATCAAATCGGACACTTCACCTTTCAAACCACCGCTAAGCGCTATCAAACCTTCTTTGTACTGCTCTAAAACAGATCTATCAACACGAGGCACATAATAAAAACCATCTACAAAACTGATGGAGCTCATTTTAGCAAGATTGTGGTAACCGTCCTTATTTTTAGCTAAAAAAACCTGGCTATAACCGTTATCTTTTTGTGTTTTATCAGTATGATCTTTACAAATAAATAACTCACAACCAACCACACCTTTTACGACAAATGGCTTCGCATTATCAGCATCTTTATTATGCTCAATAACCTCTCTATTTGCTGGATGATTATAAATCGTATTAACAAACTTGTATGCCCCATACAAATTAGAATGATCGGTTAAAGCAACAGCAGGCATTTTTAGCTCTACGGCTTTATTCACTAAATTATCAATTTCAGTGGTAGATTGTAAAACAGAATACTGAGTATGATTGTGAAGGTGAGAGTAAGAAACATCTGCCAAAGCCGCTAAATTACCAACTGTATCTACCTTTTGAGTATCCTTTGTATTGGCTTTGTTTCTATCTTTGATTTTTTGACTCTCTAACTTAAGATTTAAGTGCTTTAAACCAATCTTTTGAATAGGTGTTGGGTGAGCATCTTGAAATTCTCTTAAATACGACTCTTCTTGCTTAATTTCTTGCGTATTGTAATGTCCTTGCCTCAACAATTCTAGGAAACAACGCGTAGTAGCTTCCACATCTGCTGTTGCATTATGCGCTTCTGCAAATGGCTCACCGAACAAATACTCGTGTAATTCTGTTAGATTAGGCAACTTGAATTTACCCCCTCTACCCCCAGGTATTTGACATAACAAGGCGGATTTTTCAGTACACGTATCTAACACAGGCTTGTCAATCAACAAGTTGATATCCATGTCTAATCGGTGCATTTCGCAACCCATGATATTGACATCAAAACCTAAATTATGTCCAATAATAAATTCTGCTTTTTGCAATGCTTCATGAAATCGCTCCATCATTAGAGATAGGTGCACGCCCTGTTCGGTTGCTAAATTGGTGGAAATACCATGAATTTTTTCTGCATCAAAAGGAATATCAAAATTCTCTGGCTCAACTAAAAAATCGGATTGCTCTACCAATCCACCCATCGAATCGTGTAATTGCCAAGCTATTTGAATACACCTTGGCCAATTCTCCGTATCGGTAATTGGTGCATTCCAATTTCTTGGTAACCCGGTGGTTTCTGTGTCAAATATTAGATACATACGCTTCAAAAATCATATTCACTATCAGCATCTCAAAACTACCAATTTTAGCTACTTATTTAGGTTTTGTTAATAAGTATTAAAATCTTACTTTTTCTTTCTTATTTAGATAAATAATTGCATCTTTGCAGCCCTAAAAATTAAGGACTAACTACGAGATAGTTTAACTGAAAAAATTATGGCAACAAAAATTAGATTGCAAAGACACGGTAGAAAAGCAAGACCAATATTCAAAATTGTGGTAGCTGACGAGCGTGCAAAAAGAGATGGTAAATTCATCGAAAAATTAGGTGTTTACAATCCAAACACAAACCCAGCAACTATCGATTTAAATTTCGATAAGGCAGTAGAATGGATGATGAAAGGTGCACAACCAACAGATACGGCTCGTGCTATTTTATCATACAAAGGTGTAATGATGAAGAAACACCTATTGGGAGGTGTAGCAAAAGGTGCTTTTTCGG
>CAXDKI010000069.1:0-4722 GCA_963990215.1 uncultured Flavobacteriales bacterium
TATCGTCGGCAGCGTCAGATGTGTATAAGAGACAGATTCCTAATTCTTCAATTTGTGTTTTGATTTCGGCTAAATCCTCATTTTCCATGGATTTGCTAAAGCGTGCCATGATCGTGCTGATTTTTTCTTTGTAGCCCAATACTCTTGGGTTCGTTCTTACAAATTGCTCTTTATCAAAAGAATCACCAAAACGCTTGGCAGCCTTCTTTACTTCCTTTTCTATTTTTCCTTCAATTTTCGCAGCATAATCTTCAATTAAGACATCAGCACGATAGCGTTTCTTCGAATCTTTATTATCAATTAAAGGGTCGTTAAAAGCATCCACATGGCCAGAAGTTTTCCAAACAGCTGGGTGCATGAAAATAGCGGCATCAATTCCCACTATATTCTCATTCATGTTAACCATGGATTTCCACCAATAGCTGCGAATGTTGTTCTTCAACTCCGATCCATAAGGACCATAATCGTAAACTGCGCCTAAGCCATCATAAACTTCACTAGAATGGAATACAAAACCGTATTCCTTAGCATGCGCTATTACCTTCTTAAAAATGTCTTCGTAATTTGCCATGGCGCAAAAATAAACATATTCGAACCATAAACCACTTTGCGTTCCTTACTTTTGTGTTATGATTCAGGTAGATGATAAAATCATTTCGTTTGATGTCTTTGACAAACAGTTTGTTTGCGATTTAAGTGCATGCAAAGGAGCCTGTTGTGTAGATGGTGATGCAGGAGCTCCACTAACAGATAAAGAGTTAGATGTTTTACCACACATATATAATGAAGTGAAGCCATACATGCGAGTTGAAGGGATTGCAGAAATAGAAAAGCAAGGTTTTTTCGTAGTAGATGGCGATGGAGACAATACTACACCACTAGTTAATAATAAAGAATGTGCTTTTGTGGTTTTTGATGAAAACGAGATCGCTAAATGCACTATTGAGCAGGCTTACAATGATGGGAAAATAGATTTTAAGAAGCCAATATCGTGCCACCTATTTCCTATACGTGTCAAGGAATATCGTGATTTTGATGCGGTTAATTATGAAGCAATAAACATTTGTAATCCCGCTTGCGATTGTGGAGACAAACTGCGGGTTCCAGTATATAGGTTCTTAAAAGAACCACTTATTCGGTTGTATGGAGAAGAGTGGTACGGCAAGTTGACGGAAGCAGCAAGATTGCTGAAAAAACATCGTAAAAAATAAAATCAAAGCGTTTTTTTTGTTTTTGCAAAGCTAATAACTGTTAATACTTCGTTAATAAAATAAACTTGTTTTGACTTGACTTTTTGCAAGCAGTCGAAAATCAGAGTATCGCATTTAAATTTCACAATGTTAGCTGTTAACAACTTGAATTTATTGTGAATAAAAATGAATTGCATTGCATAATTTTTTTTGGAACTTTTGTGTCGTTCAATGCTCAGAATGGAATTTTAGCAACCACGAATTGATACCTCATAAAGGACAGAATTCCTAAAATACAGAGAACATTTTTTGCTTTACCGAGGAGGTCTTAAAAAGAATCATGCAATTCTAGGAAAACGAACTGCAGTAAGGCGATAATTTTTAAAATTTAAGATTAGGAATATGAAAATAGCACACATTTACAAGCGAGATCAATCTAAGCAACCGTTTAAGTTAAACAAGATTGCTAGTGCTATTTTACAAGCCATGATCTCTGTAGGGAAAGACGATGAGGAAGAGGCGGTTCGTTTGGCTGCTAGTGTGCATGCAGAACTACTGAACAGAAAGAATAAGCTCAAAAACTATCTCCCAAATATTGAGGAAATTCAAGATATAGTGGAGCAAACTTTGATGAAGAATGAGCATTTTGATGTAGCGAAAAGCTATATTCTTTACAGAGAAAAGCAAAATGCTAGAAGGCAGCGTAACATCTTTGAAAAACGACTGAATCTGAAGCCATACGAGTACCCAGAGTTGTACGAATATGTCCCAGCTATTAGACACTCCTATTGGATTCATACAGAATTCAATTTTACAAGTGATATTCAAGATTTCAAGACCAAACTAAACGATACTGAAAGAAGTGCTATCAAAAACACCATGTTAGCGATTTCGCAAATTGAAGTAGCTGTTAAAAGTTTTTGGGGAGATATTTATCATAGGATTCCGAAACCAGAAGTAGGCTCTGTAGGAGCAACTTTTGCAGAGAGTGAGGTTAGGCATGCTGATGCATACTCTCACTTACTAGAAATACTTGGGTTAAACGATGAGTTTGAGGAGATCAAGAAGAATCCGGTAATTATGAAAAGAGTTCGCTATTTGCAAGCTGCTTTAGCATCTTCAAAAAGCGAAAAAAACAGAGAATATGCCGAGTCGGTATTATTGTTCTCTCTCTTTATTGAACATGTTTCTCTATTCTCTCAATTCCTGATCATTATGGCTTTTAACAAGCACAAAAACATGTTGAAAGGTGTTTCTAATGTTGTGGAAGCAACATCTAAGGAAGAACAAATACACGGAGACTTCGGTATTGATTTAATCAAGATTATCAAACAAGAAAACCCAGATTGGTTCGACTTGATGTTCGCTACAAAAATTCAGCAAATGTGTAAAGAAGCTTTTGAGGCAGAAAGCGCAATTATCGATTGGATTTTTGAAAAAGGAGAAATTGATTTCTTGCCGAAAAACATCATCAATGAATTTATCAAAGACCGATTCAACAGATCACTTGAAAGCATTGGCGTAGGAGGCGTATTCGCAGTTGATGCAGAGTTGTTGAAAGAAACTGAATGGTTTGATGATGAAATTATTGGAACCAAGCATGGAGATTTCTTTGTGAAGCGTTCTATTAACTACAGTAAGAGAACGCAAAGTGTTACAGCAGACGATTTATTTTAAGAGATATAAAAAACTAAAACCAAACTACGAAACGATATATACTATGCAAAAAACAGCTACCCTAGACGAAATTACAGAAGTAAAAGAAAGATTAGATGTACAGGGCTCGGAAGGTTCTTTTAAATGGCTTACAGAGCACAGTAGAAACTTTTTAGCAGCAGGATATTTAACTCCTGGGGTATCTGCTGAAGAAAGAATTCGTGAAATTGCAGAAAACGCAGAGAAGATTTTAGGAATTCCTGGCTATGCAGATAAGTTTGTACACTATATGTCTGAAGGGTTTTACTCTTTAGCTTCTCCAGTTTGGTCAAATTTCGGAAAAGAAAGGGGTTTGCCTATTAGTTGTTTTGGTTCTAATGTAGCAGATGATATGGGGAATATCTTATATACCCAGTCGGAAGTTGGTATGATGTCGAAATTAGGCGGAGGTACATCTGGATATTTCGGAAATATTCGACATAGAGGATCTGCAGTTAAAAATAACGGACAAGCATCTGGAGCAGTACACATCATGCAATTGTTTGAAACAATGGTGGATGTGGTAAGCCAAGGATCTGTTCGTAGAGGAAGATTTTCGCCTTACCTGCCTGTAGAGCATAGCGACATTCACGAGTTCTTAGAAATTGGAACAGAAGGAAATCCAATACAAGAGTTAACTCACGGTGTTACAGTAACGGATGAATGGATGGATTCTATGATTGAGGGAGATCAAGACAAGCGTGCTATCTGGGCTAAGGTAATTCAAAGAAGGGGAGAGATTGGCTATCCATATATTTTCTTCACAGATAAAGCGAATAATGGAGCGCCTAAAGTATTTAAGGATAAAGGACATAAAATTGTTGCCAGCAACTTATGTACAGAAATCATGTTGCCTTCTAACTCAGAGTGGTCATTCGTTTGTGTATTATCATCTATCAATGTATTGCACTACGATAAGTGGAAAGATACGGACGCAGTAGAAACAATGGTATTCTTCTTGGATGCGGTGATTACAGAGTTTTTAGAAAAACTGGAGCGTTATAGAGATTCTGATGATTTAGATGATCAGCAAACATTTATGTTCATGCAAAGAGCGTACAATTTCGCGAAAGACAATAGAGCATTAGGATTAGGTGTATTGGGATGGCATTCATTCTTACAGTCCAAAATGTTACCATTCGACAGTCAAGAAGCGTTTGATCTAAATAGCGAAGTGTTTAAGCATATAAAAGTAGCTTCTTACAGAGCCTCTACAGAATTAGCAGATAAGTTTGGAGAGCCAAAAACATTAGAAGGTTACGGTAGAAGAAACGCTACCCTAAATGCGATTGCGCCAACTACTTCATCTGCCTTCATTTTAGGACAAGTGTCTCAAGGCATCGAGCCAATTTGGTCTAATATTTATGTGAAAGATATTGCTAAGGTAAAAACAACCATTAAGAATCCATTCTTATTAGCATTGTTGGAAGAGAAAGGAATGAACACTCCTGAAGTTTGGAAGAGTATTAGAGATTATGATGGTTCTGTTCAGAACTTGGATTTCTTGACTGAAAACGAAAAAGAGGTGTTCAAAACTTATTCTGAAATTGATCAGATGAGCATCATTTATCAAGCAGCAAATAGACAAAATCACATTGACCAAGGACAATCTTTGAATTTAATGGTGCCCCCTGATCTGTCTGCTAAAGAAATAAACAAGTTGTATGTTACCGCTTGGAAGTTGGGTATTAAGTCGCTTTACTACCAACACAGCATGAATGCTGCGCAAAAGTTCAAGCAGAAAAAAGAATGCACAAGCTGCGAAGGATAATTCGCAAAATAAACACAATAAAAAAACCACTCAATGAGTGGTTTTTTTGGTTTTATAATTAGTTCA
>CAXDKI010000070.1:0-4671 GCA_963990215.1 uncultured Flavobacteriales bacterium
CAGAAGTAGTATCGTCGGCAGCGTCAGATGTGTTTAAGAGACAGATTCAATGCTGTAAATCAGTAATCCACTACGCAATTTCGGCTCAATATAAGTACTCTTTGGAGGCATACTTTCTCTAGCATTAGCCACCTCTTTGAGTTGCTGCACACCAATTGGCTTTAACAGAAAAGCGACCGCATAATCTCCATTATCTACAGCGCTTTCTAACGCGATTTTTCCGAGTGTTCCATCTATGAAGCTTAGGCGTTTATCCGTGCGTAAATCGTGTATACCCAAAACAGGACTTAAGATGTTGTTTGAAAGAATCGCTGGGTCTAGTTTTTTTACACAATGAGTTCTGTCAAAAGTAGAGTAGTTAGCTGTTAAACTGTACCAATTCTCCTCTATGTACATTCCTATTTCATCCTTTTTCACAGGAACAAAGGAGTGTTCTCTTTTTTCTACTTTGTAATTTTTACTGATGGAGGTGATGAATTCTTCAGTAGATAATCCGTTTAAGTCTTTTACGATTCGATTGAAATCTAGAATTCTTAATTGACTTTCAGGAATAAGGAAGCTCATGCAATAGTTGAAACTTTCACTACCTGTGTAATCTGGGTTTTCTTCTCTTCTCTGTTGGCATAAGAGGGCAGAAGAAGCTGATCTATGATGCCCATCAGCTATGTACAGTGCATCTATTTTTTTAAAGATATTCTGAAGTGTTTGTATATCATTTTCATCTTGTATAAGCCACAATTTATGCATTGATCGATTAGTGGTTGTGAACTCATATTCAGGTCTACTTTTTATGTATGATTCAAGCACATTATTCACACCATTTTGATCAGGATAAGTGAGTAAAACAGGCTCTGCATTAAAGCCAGTTATGTTCAAGTATTCTTTGAACATTTTCTCTCTTCTAGCAATGGTTTTTTCGTGAATTTTGACATCACCATTTAGGTAATTATCTAAACTACTGGCGCAAATAATTCCTGTAAAAACAACCTCCCCCTTTTGTTGCTGATAGAGGTAAAGTGTTGGCTTTTGATCTTCAATAAATACGCCTTCAGCCTTAAATCTATTAAACTTATTTTTTACAAGGGAATATTTTCTTTTTCCTTTTACTTCTGTTTGCTTATCAGAATAATCAGGGTTGATGATGTGTAAAAAGGTATATGGATTGTGTTCGAGTTTTTCAATCAAGGTTTCCTCACTGTAAGAGAGATATGATCGAGAAGCAACTAAAGATACTTTGTCTCTTGTTGGTCTAACTGCTTTAAACGGTCTGATGTCTGCCATATAGTCCTAAAAAAAGCGATACCGAAGTATTGCTTTCAAAGATAGGTTTTATCTATTAGTTAAAGAAAGCAGCAATCTTATCTGCTAACTCTGTTCCAATTCTGTCTTGTGCCTCTAGTGTAGCAGCTCCAATATGTGGAGTTAAAGATACATTTGCTTGCATCAGCAGGTGAATGCTTGGAGTTGGTTCGTTCTCAAAAACATCTAGACCTGCGTAGTCTAGTTTTCCTTTTTCTAAGGCAAATATTAAGGCGTCTTCATCAATTAATCCGCCACGGGCAGCATTTACGATTCCAGCACCATCTTTCATCATGCCGATTTCTTCAGCGCTAATTACTGGCTTATCGTCAATTTTAGGCATGTGTAAAGTAATGAAGTCCGAGTTTTTAAGAACTTCTTCTAATGAAATAGGAGTGATTTCAAAGCTCATTTTTTTTCCGTTGAAGAAATTCAATTCAATGTTTGCAGGGTCTACAAACTTATCATGTACAACTACATTCATTCCTAATCCGATTGCTCGTTTTGCCACCTCTTTTCCAATACGCCCAAAACCAATGATTCCTAATGTCTTTCCAGCAAGTTCTTTTCCTTTTGCGTAAGATTTTTTCAAATCTTTAAAGTTTGACTCTCCTTCTAATGGCATTTGACGATTGGCATCGTATAAGAAACGAACCATTCCAAAAAGGTGTGCAAAAACCAACTCTGCAACAGAAGCAGAAGAGGCCGCAGGAGTATTGATTACTTCTAGTCCTTTTTCTCTAGCATATTTAACATCAATATTGTCCATTCCTACACCACCACGACCAATAATTTTCAGTCCAGCGCAAGCATCAATTAAATCTTGACGAACTTTAGTAGCTGAACGAACCAATAGAACAGCAATACCTTTTTCGTTAATAACATTGGCTAATTGCTCTTGTGCTACTTTTTGTGTGATGACTTCAAAACCTGCATTTTGAAGTGCTTGCTCTCCGCTAGCAGAGATGCCATCATTTGCTAATACTTTTATCATTTTAAGATTTTTTTTCTAGTTCTTGCATCACATCTACTAACACCTGTACACTTTCTAGCGGTAGCGCGTTATACATAGATGCTCTAAAACCACCTACTGAACGATGGCCCTTTAATCCGTTACAACCGGCAGCTTGCCACATTTTGTTGAATTGTTCTTCTAATGAAGTGTCGTTTAACAAGAAAGTTACATTCATGTTAGATCGGTCTTCTACTGCAGCACTTCCTGTAAATAATGGATTTCTATCAATTTCACCATAAATCAAATCAGCTTTTGATTGATTTACTTTTTCAATCCATTCTACGCCGCCATTTTTCTTTAACCATTCTAATGTTAACATAGAAACATACACTGGAAAAACAGGAGGGGTGTTAAACATACTGTCCTTTTTAATATGCGTAGTGTAATCTAGCATTGTAGGGAGGGTTCTGTTGGTTTTTCCTAGAACCTCATCTTTAACAATTACTAGCGTTGTTCCTGCAGGGCCCATGTTTTTTTGTGCTCCTGCATAAATCAAATCAAAATCAGCAACATTTACTTTTTTACTAAAAATATCAGAAGACATATCACATACCATTAAAGTTGGAGTAGAAGGGAAGCCCTTCATTTGTGTTCCATAAATAGTGTTGTTAGAGGTACAGTGAAAATAGTCTACATCAGCAGGAATGTTATATCCTTTAGGAATGTAATTGTAATTTTTGTCTTTTGAACTTCCTACAACTATAGTTTCTCCTAGTAAATTAGCTTCCTTTATTGCTTTTTTAGCCCAAGTTCCTGTGTCAAGATAAGCGGCTTTACCACTTTCTTTCATCAGATTGTGAGGAACCATTAAGAATTCCAAACTTGCTCCACCTTGTAAAAACAATACAGAATATCCTTCAGGAACTCCTAAAAGTTCTTTTACTAAATAGCGAGCATTCTCCATAACAGCAACAAAATCTGCACTACGGTGAGAAATTTCAATAAGCGATAAGTCAATGTTGTTGAAGTTTAATACTGCTTCTGATGCCTGCTGAAAAACCTCTTGTGGTAAGATGCATGGTCCAGCACTAAAATTGTGTTTTTTCATCTGAAATGAGATTTGAGTGCAAATGTCCGTTTTTATTCTTATTTAGGGAATAAACCGTTCCCTAAATTTTTTCTTGCTGGAATATTGATTTCCTCGATGGTCTCGACATTTTCTTCAAAAATAAATTTACCATTTCGTAGGTTTAGTGCGTCAATACTTCCATCAGGAACATAAAAATCATATAAACCTTTTACTCCTTCGCTTAAAGGAATGAGGTGTGTAAAAAGGATTCGATCTTCTTTTACATGGTATTTCATAGAGGCAGAGGCATCTTCTTTATATTCGATTATAAATCGATTTTGAGACTTATTTCCTATTTTGAAAATAGGTGCGCCAAAAACCAAACCTCTACTAATGGTTAATACATCTGCAATTTTTTTATTACTTCGATCATCGTTTCCATCCCAACCTAATAAAACATAGTATTTACGCTTTCCTCTTTTAATGGTTTCTAACTGATAATATAGTGCGCCAATCCATTGATTGTTTTCCAATTTCATTTTTTCAGCTTCACGCAGCTCTTCTTCAATAGCTTCTAAATAAGCAACATTGTATTTTTTTTGGTGATTGTAATACTGTACAATAGCTTGATATTGGTAAGTTCCGTTGTCTTGAGGGATAACCCAATTAATGAAGCGAACCTTGTTGTCTTTACTAGTAAGTATAGAAACGGTGTTTAAAGAATCAAAAGGATACTTCATGGATCTTGATTCATCCAAAATAGGCTCCCACAATGCTAGGAATTTCTCATTTGCAAGTTGGCGTTCGGCATCATTTTTTCCTTGTAAAACACTTGGAGCAATTCGCATTAAACTGTCTTCATAAGTCATGAACAATTTTTTTTGCGAAAAAGTACTCATGGGGATAATGAACATAAAAAACCGCAACATCCAAACTTGAATTGTTGCGGTTGTATTTTGTGGTGTGTAACTCATTTAATCGTGTAAAAAGTATTTCTTCTGTAATAACTCTTCTTCTGTCTCTAAATTATCCTCATCATCTACACAGCAGTCTACAGGACATACTGCAGCACATTGTGGTTCATCATGAAATCCTTTACACTCAGTACACTTATCTGTAACGATGTAGTAAACGTCATAATCTACCGGTTCTTGAGAATTATCCGCATCATATTCGCCTCCACTTTTTGGCGTTACTGTTCCGCTTAATGAAGTTCCATCGGAAAACTGCCATTCCATACCGCCTTCATATATAGCGTTGTTTGGACATTCTGGCTCGCAAGCCCCACAGTTAATGCATTCATCTGTAATTTTAATTGCCATAGTACAGATTTATATTGGTTAAAATA
>CAXDKI010000071.1:0-4625 GCA_963990215.1 uncultured Flavobacteriales bacterium
GGAGTATCGTCGGCAGCGTCAGATGTGTATAAGAGACAGGATTAATATAGATGAGTGAAGATGTAGTTGCCCTATAACTTCAAATGCATTATATCTCACTAAAAATGCAGAAATAGGGACTAAGAATATTGCTACTAGGTAAAAGAAATAGTCAGTCCTTAATCCGTACATCTTTTTTTCTTTATACTCTTCTGGTTGATTTCCATTGTTGTTAAACACTCCATCTTGAATCCCTCTCCAGAAAAATATCAATCCAATTAACATCCCAATGCCTGCAGCCCCAAAACCATAATGCCATCCCCAGTTTTCACTCATTCCTAAATATCCACAAGCTAAAGGAGCTAAAAAGGCTCCAATGTTGATGCCCATATAAAAAATTGTAAATCCTGAATCTCTTCTATCATCACCTTCACTGTATAATCTTCCTACCATGGTAGAAATATTTGGTTTAAAGAACCCATTACCAACTATCAATAATGCTAAAGCAGAATAGAAAAAGAATCCATTAATATCATTTATAGGAAAACCGAATAAACCATTAGTGAAATCTTCAGCATCAAAATAAAAGGCCATTAAGAAATGTCCTAAGGCCATTAGTATCCCACCTAACATTATTGATTTTTTAAAACCTATATATTTATCTGCAATCATTCCGCCTATAACAGGAGTTGCATATACCAATGATCCATAAGCTGCAAAAATACCAATAGACATCTCCTCTCGAGCAACTTCATCTGTTATGTATAAAAAGAATTCATTTACCATGTAAAGAGTAAGTAATGCACGCATTCCATAATAAGAAAAACGTTCCCACAACTCTGCAAAGAATAAATAAAATAACCCTTTTGGGTGTCCAAATATTTGTTGTTCTTGTTTCATGTTAGTTAGTTGTATTAAATTCAAGAAAGGCCGAAGATAATAATTTTATCGGCTTATAAATTCTCTAAAATATAATCTGTCATCATTTGGTAAAGGTGTAAGCGTGTATTTCCTCCATATATACCGTGATTTTTATCGGGGTAAATAAATAGATCGAACTGCTTATTTGCTTGCACTAAGGCACTCACCATTTCGTAAGTGTTTTGTACATGTACATTGTCATCGGCAGAACCATGTATTAGCAAGTATTTGCCTTCCAGCTTGTCTACATGGTTGATAGGGGAGTTTTCATCATAACCGTCAGCGTTTTCCTGAGGTGTGCGCATATAACGCTCCGTGTAAATATTATCGTAATAACGCCAGTTGGTAACAGGAGCCACAGCAATAGCCATCTTAAATACATCCGCACCTTTGGTAATGGCTAAAGAAGACATATAGCCTCCATAGCTCCAGCCTTGAATTCCAATTCTATTGGAATCGACATAAGATAAAGAGCCCAAGTATTTGTTGGCTTGGATCTGATCGATAGTTTCGTATTTGCCAAGCTGTTGGTAGGTCATTTTTTTAAAATCTGCACCACGCCCACCAGTACCTCTGTTATCAATACAAACAACAATATAGCCCTGCTGTGTAAGGTGCTGATGCCAAAAATAGTTGTTCCAGCCCCAGCCATTAAGCACTTGCTGAGAGCCCGGTCCTCCGTACAAAAACATAAACACAGGGTATTGTTTAGTGTTATTAAAGTCAGCGGGCTTCATCATCCAACCATTTAAAGAAATATCCTCACTAGTAGTAAAAGAGAAGAATTCTTTATTACTAAAAGCATATTCGCTCATTTTTTCGGATAGTTCTTTATTATCCTTTAGTATACGTATTTGTTTTCCGTTAGCATTGTTTAAACTAAAGTACGGAGGGGTATTGGCCGTAGAGTAATTGTTAATGAAGTACTTCATGCCTTTGCTAAAGGTAGCCGAGTTAGTACCAATCTTATCTGTTAGCTTTTGCTTATCTGTACCATCGGTATTAATACTAAAAACGCTGCGGTTAATAGTGCCATCTTCGTTAGAGGTATAATATACTTTACCGCTTTCGGAATTCATCCCGTGAAAGTTTGTTACTTCCCAGTCTCCATTGGTAATTTGTTGCATGCTACCATCCCCTAAGCTTGCTTTGTATAGGTGGTTGTAACCACTCTTTTCTGAAGTCCAGATAAAGTGCTTACCATCGTTTAAGAAGGTAGTATTATCGTGTATATCCACATAATACTTATCGGTTTCGGTAAAGAGCACACGACTTTTGGTAGTAGTGGCATCTACTAGCAAAAAGTCTAGGTGATTTTGGTGTCTATTCATTCGGAATACATACAGAATATTGGCGTCTTTAGTCCAACCCATGCGAGGCAGGTATTCATAGTCTGCTAAAACATCCAGCTTTTGTGTGCTATGCTGTTTCAAATCATATACATGAATACTGATTTTGGAGTTGTCTTCTCCAGCTTTAGGATATCTAAATTCATATTGATTAGGGTAAATTCCACCTTGAAACATATCCATCGAGAATTTTTTTACTTCATTCTCATCAAAACGATAAAAAGCAATTTTGCTACCATCTGGCGACCAAAAGAAAGCCTTTACCAAACCAAATTCTTCTTCGTATACCCAATCCGTAGCACCATTAATTACTTGGTTGTTTATACCGTCTTTAGTAATTTGTATTTCCTGCATACTGGCTAGTTCTTTTAGGTATAGGTTGTTATCCTTGATATAAGCTACTTGGCTTCCGTCAGGAGAGAAAGTGGCGCACATCACTTTATCATCTAATAGCTTAATGAGTTTTCGACTTCGGATGTTGTACACATAATAGATAGAACGTCTACTATATCGGTAAATACTTTCTGTTTCGGTAGCAAAAAGTACTTTTTGCTCATCCTCCGAAAAAGTATAATCTCCAACATCTATCCCTAACTTTTCTGAATCAGCAATATTGCTAAAGCGCTTTCCTGTACGGTAGCTATACTTGTTTAGCTTGCTCCCATTATCTACTCTATCTACCTGGGTGTAGTAGGTGTCATTGTTCATTGATTCGAGTCCCCATACATACTCGGGATAAAAGCTATAATTCTTCCATATGTCTTCTAAACTTACTGCTTTGTTTTGTGCCCAACAGCTAAAACCAATGCTTAGTGCAAATATGGTTATATAAAACTTTTTCATCTTCTGTTTGTTCTAATTGTAGATGGACGAAATTACTTAATTTTGCTCAAAATAAGATTCATGATATTTAAGAAAATAGACAGTACAGATGTAGCGCATTTAGCTAGTATTGTTGGAGTCGAATATGTGTTCACTGATTCAGAGAGTTTAGACACTTACTCGCATGATGAAACGGAGGATTTGAAGTATTTTCCAGAGGTGGTTATAAAACCCAATACTACTGAACAAGTGGCTGCTATTATGTTGTACTGCAACCAACAGGTAATAAGTGTCACACCTTGTGGTGCTCGTACAGGTTTAAGTGGAGGTTCTTTACCTGTGTGTGGGGGAGTGGTTTTAAGTACTGAGCGATTTAAGAGTATTATAGAAATTGACGAACGCAACCTACAAGCTACTGTTGAGCCAGGGGTGATTAACCAAATATTTCAAGAGGCGGTGCAGGCCAAAGGGTTGTACTACCCGCCAGACCCTGCAAGTAAGGGAAGTAGTTTTTTGGGTGGTAACTTAGCCGAAAACTCGGGCGGGCCTAAAGCACTAAAATATGGAGTAACAAAAGATTATGTGCTTAACCTAGAAGTGGTGCTGCCTAGCGGAGATGTTATTTGGACGGGTGCTAATGTACTGAAGAACTCAACAGGTTACAACCTTACCCAGCTAATGGTGGGGAGCGAAGGAACATTGGGCATCATTACTAAAATAGTGTTTCGCCTCATTCCATATCCTACGAAGGATGTTAGCATGTTGGTTCCTTTCCGATCATCTGAAAAAGCCTGTGAGGCAGTATCTGCAGTGTTCAGGGCAGGTATTACCCCATCCGCTTTAGAGTTTATGGAGCGCGAAGCTATAGATTGGACCATGGAGTTTGCTGATATTTCGGTACCTATAGAAGATGATATACAAGCCCATCTATTAGTAGAGGTAGATGGCAATGATATGGATATGCTTTTTAAAGATTGCGAGCGTATTGCAGAAGTTATGGAGGAGTACGACTGTGGCGAAATATTGTTTGCAGAATCGGCCAGCCAAAAAAACCAACTGTGGCGCTTGCGTAGAGCCGTAGGAGAGGCCGTAAAAAGCAATAGCATCTATAAAGAAGAAGATACAGTGGTGCCCAGAGCAGAGCTCCCGAAACTTTTAAGGGGTGTAAAGCAAATTGGTGAAAAGCACGGCTTTAGCTCTATATGTTATGGGCATGCCGGAGATGGTAATTTACACATAAATATAGTGAAGGGAAGCATGAGCGATGAAGCATGGAATAACGATCTAACTAAGGGTATCCGCGAATTATTTGAGTTGACTGTTAGCTTAGGTGGAACCTTGAGTGGAGAACATGGAATCGGCTTGGTGCAAAAGGAATATATGGATATTGCTTTTAGCAAGACTAATTTAGAGCTTCAAAAAGGTATTAAAAAGCTTTTTGACCCTAATGGAATACTGAACCCCAAGAAAGTATTTATATAAAAAAGCCCTAGTATTAGGGCTTTTTGTTATTGAATTATAATTTTTTTATTGATATTTCCTAAATCTGTATTT
>CAXDKI010000072.1:0-4560 GCA_963990215.1 uncultured Flavobacteriales bacterium
TCAAAGTTCTTAGCAACTTTGAAAAATTATTTGGAAAACCCTATCTTATTCATGGGTTCACAATCCATCTAAAATTTATTCATAAAAATATTCAAGCCCTATCTTCTGATAGGGCTTTTTTTTATCTTTAACCCATGCATGCACTAGCTACGCCCATAGCATATTTGAAAGGAGTTGGTCCTAAAAGATCCGAAATGCTAGAAAAAGATTTAGGTATTCGAACTTACGAAGACCTTCTTCACTACTACCCTTTTCGTTATGTAAATAAAAGTCAGTTTTACAAAATAAGTGAGGTGAATAGCGATTTACCCTACATTCAATTAGTTGGTGAAATTGTACGCATGGAAGAGATAGGAGCTAAAAGAAGCAAACGATTAGTAGCTTATATACAAGATGAAACCGGCCTGCTAGAATTGGTATGGTTTAAAGGAGTAAAGTGGGTTAAAAACAGTGTCAAACCTAATACACAATATGTTGTTTTTGGAAAACCGAATCTGTTTAATGGAAAAATAAATATCGCACATCCAGAAATAGAATCGGTAGAGGAATATAAAAAAGGAATGTGTAACACACTCCAACCCATGTATCCTTCCTCTGAAAAATTGAGCAATAAAGGATTAAACAATAAAGCTATTGGCAAACTAACACAGACACTTTTGCCACAGCTTAAAAATCAAATTCGAGAAACCTTATCTACCGATTTACTTCAAAAACTGAATTTACCTTCAAGAGAAGAAGCCTTATTTGACATTCATTTCCCAAAAAACACACAAGACTTACAAAGGGCACAGTATCGCTTTATGGTTGAAGAATTATTTTTTATTCAACTGCAATTGATTCAGATGAAGCAAGTTCGACAGCAAAAACTGAAAGGACATAATTTCTCTACCATAGGTGAATACTTTAATCAATTTTTCAACGAACATCTCCCGTTTGAATTAACCAATGCGCAAAAGCGTGTTTTAAAAGAGATAAGAAAAGATTGTGGCGGGGAATATCAGATGAATAGACTGCTGCAAGGAGATGTTGGAAGCGGAAAAACACTAGTTGCCCTCATGAGTGTTTTAATGGCTATTGATAACAGCTTTCAAGCTTGCCTCATGGCACCCACTGAAATCTTAGCTAATCAACATTTTGAAACTATTAGTGATTTATTAAAAGATTTGCCCATCAAAGTAAGTTTACTAACAGGCTCTAAAAAAGCTGCTGAAAGAAAAGTTTTACATCAAGATCTAGAAAGTGGCGAAACTCATATTCTCATTGGAACGCATGCTCTTTTAGAAGATAAGGTGAAATACAAAAATCTAGGACTAGTCATAATTGATGAGCAGCATCGATTTGGCGTTGCACAACGAGCAAAAATGTGGCAAAAAAACATACAACCACCGCATGTTTTAGTGATGACTGCCACTCCTATCCCAAGAACGCTAGCCATGACTCTTTATGGCGATTTAGACATTTCTATTATTGACGAACTTCCACCAGGAAGAAAGTCAATAAAAACTGTTTGGAAATCAGACAGCAATCGTTTGCGTGTTTTCGGGTTTATTCATGAAGAAATAAAAAAAGGAAGACAAGCCTATATCGTTTATCCTCTTATTAAAGAAAGTGAAAAGCTAGACTACAAAGATTTGATGGACGGTTATAAAAGTGTTTGTCGGGCTTTTCCAGAACAACAAATCAGCATTGTACATGGACAAATGAAAGCTGAAGACAAAGATTTTGAAATGGCTCGATTTATAAAAGGAGAAACCCAAATCATGGTGGCTACCACAGTTATTGAAGTGGGCGTAAATGTGCCAAACGCCTCTATTATGCTCATTGAAAGCGCTGAGCGTTTTGGCCTTTCACAGCTCCATCAATTAAGAGGTCGTGTTGGAAGAGGTTCAGAACAATCCTATTGCATTTTAATGAGTGGAAACAAGCTTAGTGAAGATGCTCAACAACGCTTAAAAACCATGGTTCGCACTTCTGATGGCTTCGAAATAGCCGAAGAAGATTTAAAAATCAGAGGTCCTGGTGATTTAATGGGCACACAACAAAGTGGTATCCTAAATCTGAAGCTTGCAGATTTGGTAAAGGATAACGCCATTTTACAATATGCACGCCAAATAGCGATTGAAACACTAGAAGAAGACCCTGCTTTAACTCTAACAAAAAACAAAAACATAGCCAGTTCTTTTCAAGAGCATATGCGAAATCGATGGCAATGGAGCAGAATTTCTTAAGATATTCCCTTGTCTCTTAGGTTAAAACATACATTCATTTTCTTATTTTTGTAGCACTAATTACTAGGATTGATGAAGATATCATACAATTGGCTGAAGCAATACATCAATGTTGATTTAGAACCCAACAGAATAGCACAACTACTTACTGATACTGGACTAGAAGTAGAAGGAATAGAAACAGTTGAAAGCATAAAAGGCGGCTTAAAAGGAGTTGTGATTGGTGAGGTGCTAAGCAAAAAACAACACCCTAACGCAGATCGACTAAGTGTAACCACTGTAAATGTGGGAGCTGATAAACCTTTGCATATTGTATGTGGTGCACCCAATGTAGAGGTAGGACAAAAAGTCCCTGTAGCCACTGTCGGAACAGTCATATATAGCGGAGAGGATTCTTTCAAAATAAAGAAAGGAAAAATCCGTAGAGAAGTTTCGGAAGGAATGATTTGTGCAGAGGATGAACTAGGTTTAGGAACAAACCATAATGGTATTATGGTTTTAGATTCCGACGCTCAAATTGGCATGTCTGCCAGAGAATATTTTAAACTAGAAAGTGATACCGTTTTTGAAATCGGACTAACACCAAATCGTTCAGATGCCATGTCTCATCTAGGGGTAGCTCGTGATTTAATGACCGTTCTCAAACTAAAAGGTGAGAATGTTTCTGTTAATCGACCAAATGTGGAAGATTTCAAAACAGAAAACAACAATCTACCAATCGATATAGAAGTGAATGATTTTGATGCTTGCCCCCGCTATGCAGGAGTAAGTATTCAGGGAGTCAAAGTAGCTCCTTCTCCAGATTGGTTGCAAAAAAGACTCAATGCTATTGGCTTAACAACTATCAATAATGTAGTGGATGTTACCAACTATGTTCTTCACGAAACAGGGCAGCCATTACACGCTTTTGATATAGCAGCTATTAAGGAAAATAAAGTTATCGTTCAGCAACTAGCCAATAAAAGAAAGTTCACTACTTTGGATGAAGTAGTAAGAGAATTATCTTCTGAAGACTTGATGATTTGCAATGTCCAAGAAGGAATGTGTATTGCTGGAATTTTTGGCGGCATTAAATCAGGAGTTAGCTACAACACAGCCGATGTGTTCTTGGAAAGTGCTTACTTCAACCCTGTCTCGGTGCGTAAAACAGCAAAAAGACACGGCTTAAGTACAGATGCTTCTTTCCGTTTTGAGCGTAGCGTGGATCCAAACTTGGTAATTTACGCTTTAAAAAGAGCAGCCCTACTCATTCAGAAAGTAGCTGGCGGAAGTATTGCATCTGAAATCATAGATTTATATCCTAATCCAATTCAAAATTTTGAAGTAAGTCTTTCCTACAACAAAGTAGATCATTTAATTGGAGAAAAAATAGATCGAGAAATTATTCAATCTATCCTATCAGATTTAGAAATTGAAATCGTAAAATCGACTAAGGAGGGATTAGAATTATCTGTTCCTCCTTTCCGTGCCGATGTACAAAGACCTGAAGATGTAATTGAAGAAATTTTACGAATTTATGGTTACAACAGTATTGCTATCCCAAGTAAAGTACGCTCTTCGATTTCACATGCAGAAAAACCAGATGCAGAAAACCTGCAAAACTTGGTATCCGACCTCTTAAGTAGCAAAGGTTTTAATGAGTGCATTAATAACTCCTTAACAAAATCATCACATACAGCTTTAATTGAAGAATTAAGTTCAGAACATCAGGTGGAACTATTAAATCCTTTAAGTCAAGAATTAAATGGAATGCGTCAAAGCTTATTGTTTAGCGGATTGGAAAACATTGCATACAACATCAATCGTAAAAATACTAACTTGAAGCTTTACGAATTTGGAAAGACCTATCATTTATTTAAAGAATACACCGAGAATAGAAAAATGATATTAATGGCTTGCGGACAACAAAAAGCGGAAAACTGGAATAATGAAAATAGTAAAGTTGATTTATTCTGGATGAAAGAGCAAGTTGAGCACATTCTTATCCGATTAGGAATTACAAAACTGAAAGGGAAAGCTATAAGCAATTCTTTTCTAAACAATGGGTTTAGTTTTACTGTTAAGAAAAATGTAGTCGCTACTTTTGGCACTGTAAAGAAAAAAATACTCAAAGCATTTGATGTAAAAAGCGAAGTGTTATACGCTGAATTTGATTGGGACACAATTTTAGAACTGTGCAACTCAAGTAAGACAAGTTATCAAACTGTGCCGAAATTTCCTGCAGTTAAAAGAGATTTAGCTTTGCTAGTAGATACTTCAGTAGAATTTAAAACACTACAATCTCTAGCTAATCAATGTGAAAACCAATTGCTAAAATCAGTTAATTTATTTG
>CAXDKI010000073.1:0-4540 GCA_963990215.1 uncultured Flavobacteriales bacterium
TAGCCAAGCATCAGTCTGCAGAAAAAATAGCTGATGAGGTTATAAAATTAGTAGAGTGCGCATGAATATGCTCATCGTAGATAAGGTGTATTTTATAGGGATAGGCGGCATTGGAATGTCTGCTTTAGCACGCTATTTTCATGCGCAAGGAAAGCTGGTAGGTGGTTACGATAAAACAGAAACAGCGCTCACAAAATCTTTGGTGCAAGAGGGAATAGAAATACATTATGAGGATGACAATATTCCAGATTGGATGTTAGATGCGCATCATGAAAAATCATTAGTGGTTTATACACCAGCAATTCCCGAAAGAAATCAAGAATTGAAATACTTCAAGCAAAAGGGCTTTCATGTATACAAGCGTGCAGAGGTGCTAGGCTTTGTTACTCAAGATGCTTATACTATTGCAGTAGCAGGAACGCATGGCAAGACAACAACTTCTACTTTGTTGGCACATGTACTACGCTCTTGTGATATTGATTGCACAGCCTTTTTAGGAGGCGTGAGTAGCAATTACAACACCAACCTGTTGCTTTCTGCAAAAGGAAACATTGTAGTGGTAGAAGCAGACGAGTATGATAGATCGTTTTTGAAATTAAGTCCAGATATGGCAGTTATTACTTCTTTAGAGACAGACCACATGGATACTTATCGAGACGAGGCAGATTTGAATAATACTTTTCGGGAATTTGCAAAAAGGGTAAAACAAAAAGGTGTTTTGCTTGTCAACAAGCATATTGATATTGATTTTGAAGTTCCTGAAAACGGCAGCTTGTTTACGTATTCAGCTGATATAAAGGCTGATTTTATGGCGCATCATTTACGCATAGAAGAAGGGCAGCAAGTGTTTGATGTGCAGATGTTGGATGTGCATCCAGGAGAAGTTTGTGAGAGAGGAGCAGAGTCGATAAAGTTAAAGTTACCGGGAAAACACAATGTAGAAAATGCCATGGCATCAATGGCGCTTGCATTTCAGTTAGGCGGTCAATGTGAGGAAATTCTAAAGGCTGTTGCTTCTTTCGAAGGGGTTAATAGAAGGTTTGATCAATATCAAGTTAGTGGTTCGGTTTATATTGATGATTATGCACATCATCCAGAAGAGGTTAAAGCTACTTTAAACGCTGTTCGTTCTTTGTATCCTGAGCAAAAAATAACAGTTGTGTTTCAGCCTCATTTGTTTAGTAGAACAAGAGATTTTGCAGATCAGTTCGCACAGTCTTTAAGCTTAGCAGACGAGTTGATTTTGTTAGAGATATACCCTGCAAGAGAAAAACCTATTGAGGGAGTAGATGCAGAAATGTTATTAAGCAAAGTTCAATTAGACGCGAAAAGAGTACTGACTAAAGATGCGCTTTTAGATAATTTGAAAGCGAATAAACGAAGTGTACTTGTAACGCTTGGTGCAGGAGATATCGATCAACTTGTAGAACCGATTAAAAGCATTTATCAAGAATGAGGTGGTTGAGAAACATATTCAATATATGCTTACTTGGAGGTTTATTTTTCTTACTTGCTTTTACAAGTGCTCAACATGACGCATATCCGTGTAAAGGAGTAAGTATTACTTTGAAAAATGAAGCTACTTCCTTTATTACAAGAGGAGAAGTGTTTCAAATCATCAATAGCTTGGTAGATAGTATTGACGGACTTCCTTTAAACGAATTGCCATTATACGAAATGGAAAAGACCATAGAGCAACATGCTCTGATAAAAACAGCAGAAGTGTTTGTTTTGCCAAGTGGGGAGCTGACCGTGACAGTGACGCAAAAAGAGCCATTGATTAGGGTGCAAAATGCGCAGGGTAAATCGTATTATTTAGATATTGAAGGAAAATCATTTCCGTTGTCAAGAAACTACACACAACGACTGATGATTGCTAATGGAAATATCATAGATAGTGTAGATGTTGCGGTGGTTAGCAAGGTGGCCAGGTATATTCATCAGAATGAATTTTGGAAGGCGCAAATAATGCAATTGCATATAAATGAAAACAAAGAGATAGAACTTATTCCTAGAGTAGGAAGTCATATCATATTGTTAGGTAGTGAGGAAAAAATGGAAGATAAGTTCGAAAAACTGATGCTCTTTTATCAAAAAGGAGTTCAGCAAACAGGATGGAATCAATACAGCATTATCAATTTAAAGTATAAGAACCAATTGGTGTGCATAAAACGATAGTTTATGGAACAGAAAATAGCCGTAGGATTAGACATTGGAACGACTAAAATCACTGTGATGATTGGTCGAAAAACTGAATACGGAAAGATTGAAATTTTAGGTATGGGTAAAGCGCCATCCGCAGGAGTAATGCGTGGTATCGTTGCTAATATCGAAAAAACCACTCAATCTATTGAACAAGCACTTAATGAAGCGGTTTCAAAATCTGGTATTGATGTTAAACAAGTAAATGTAGGTATTGCAGGTCAACACATAAAAAGTTTGCAACACAGAGGGCAAATTGTTCGTGAAGATTTGGAATCAGAAATTGGCGAAAGTGACATCAAGGTGTTAACGGATAATATGTACAAGTTGGTGATGGTTCCAGGAGAGGAGATTATACATGTTTTTCCACAAGAATACATTGTAGATAAGGAAGATGGTATTCACGATCCGAAAGGGATGGTAGGGGTTCAATTAGAAGCTAATTTTCACATCATTACCGGGCAAACAGCAGCTGTGAAAAACATTAAAAAGTGTGTCAATAAAGCAAACCTAGCAATGACTGATCTTACTTTGGAACCCATTGCTTCAGCAGAGGCTGTTTTAGATCCGGAAGAAATTGAGGCAGGAGTAGCATTGGTTGATATCGGAGGAGGAACAACGGATATAGCTGTTTTTAAAGATGGAATTATTCGTCACACGGCAGTTATTCCTTTTGGAGGGAATGTAATTACCAACGACATTAAAGAGGGTTGCACCATTCTAGAAAAGCAAGCAGAATTGTTAAAAATCAAATTTGGTTCGGCCTTAAGTAGTCAAAACAAAGAGAATGAAATAGTCTCTATTCCAGGTCTTAGAGGGCGTGATCCTAAAGAGATTTCAATGAAAATGTTAGCGAGTATTATCCAAGCTAGGATGGAAGAGATTATCGAGTTAGTGGTGCACGAAATTCGTAATTCAGGATATCAAAATAAATTAATTGGTGGCATTGTATTGACGGGTGGTGGTTCGCAACTCAAACATATTTCTCAGTTGGTGGAATTCCATACTACAATGCAGAGTCGAGTTGGATATCCAAACGAACATTTGGCATCTACATCTCCTATAGATGTAAGTAGTCCAATGTATGCAACAGGTGTTGGATTGGTGATGAAATCATTAGAAAATGAAGAGGACTTAGAAACGATTTATTCCAGAGAAAATAAAAAGAAAATAGGAAAAAGCGGGGGTCTTGGAGATTTTTTTGGAGGACTCTTAGATAAGATTGATGATTTCTTAGGAAACGATATGAAATAAAAACCTAATTATTAACCTAATAACTATAAACAAATGACAAACGAAAGTGTATTAGCATTCAACTTGCCAAAAAACCAATCATCAGTGATCAAGGTCATCGGAGTAGGAGGGGGCGGTAGCAATGCTGTAAACTACATGTTCCATCATGGGATTGAAGGAGTGGACTTCGCAGTATGTAACACAGACTTACAGGCACTGGAGGCAAGTCCTATTCCAAACAAAATTCAGATTGGTGCAGAAATTACAGAAGGATTAGGAGCGGGAGCCAATCCTGAAGTAGGGCGAAAAGCAGCCGAAGAAAGCATCGACCGAATTGAAGAATTATTAGATAGTAACACTAAAATGTTGTTCATCACTGCCGGAATGGGTGGCGGTACAGGTACTGGTGCAGCTCCTGTTATTGCACGCGTAGCCAGAGAGAAAGAAATCCTGACAGTAGGTGTTGTTACTGTTCCTTTTTGGACAGAAGGAGGTCACCGTAAGGAATATGCTCAACATGGATTAGAAGAGTTGAGAGACAATGTGGATACATTGCTAGTGATTAATAATGATAAGCTTATCGAGGTGTTTGGTGATTTAACTTTGAGTCAGGCATTTGGAAAAGCAAATGAGGTATTAAACACTGCCACTAAAGGTATTGCTGAAGTTATTTCACAAACATTGATGGTTAATATTGACTTGAATGACGCGAAGCGTGTGTTGAAAAATAGCGGTACTGCTGTAATGGGACAAGCATATGCAGCTGGCGAAAATCGTGCAATAGATGCGGTTGAAGCAGCGCTGGATTCTCCATTATTAAATGACAACAACATCAAAGGAGCACAGCAAGTGTTGCTTAAAATTGTTACAGGAACAGGAGACCAAGAAATTCGCATGACGGAATTATTCAGCATCAAAAAGCATATTCAAGATGCAGCTGGATGTGATGTGAATATCATTGAAGGTATCGGAGTTGAAGATGATCTTGGAGATCAAATTTCAGTAACAGTTATTGCAACAGGATTTGAGGTTAAGGAAGGGTTCGGTCCAAGAAAGCCAGAACCTCCAAAAGTGTACGATTTGGATAGTGATGATTCTAATGAAG
>CAXDKI010000074.1:0-4513 GCA_963990215.1 uncultured Flavobacteriales bacterium
ATATATATTAGTACGCTAAAAGTCCATTTTCACTTCATATAACAGTCTGTAATTTTTGCTTTTAAAAAAAAATAGGAGAAAAAAAAAGACGAAAAAACCTCTATTTAGTTCGTAAAAGCAAATAAAAATGCTTAGGTTTGCGCCCCCAAAATAGGGTAGATTAAAGACGAAAAACAAGAAATAGTATGCCAACTATTCAACAATTAGTAAGAAAAGGAAGGACTAAGATTACCAAAAAATCTAAGTCAATTGCATTAACTAGCTGTCCACAAAGACGCGGTGTTTGTACTAGGGTTTATACAACAACTCCTAAGAAACCAAACTCAGCAATGCGTAAAGTGGCAAGGGTTAGATTAACGAATGGAAACGAGGTGAATGCCTATATCGGAGGAGAGGGGCACAACTTACAAGAGCACTCAATTGTATTGGTTCGTGGAGGAAGGGTAAAAGATCTTCCTGGTGTAAGATATCATATTGTTCGTGGAGCGTTAGATACAGCTGGTGTTGATGGAAGAACACAAAGAAGATCGAAGTACGGTGCTAAAAAGCCAAAAAAATAATTTTTAGCGATAATAAGATAACAAGATGAGAAAAAGTCCAGCTAAAAAAAGAAAACTGTTACCAGATGCAAAGTACAATAGTACAATGGTAACACAGTTCGTAAACAATATGATGTTAGACGGTAAGAAATCTACTGCTTTTCGTATTTTTTATGATGCAATGGATGTTATAGAGCAAAAAGTAGATGAAGAATCTGCATTAGATGTTTGGAAGAAAGCTATAGATAATGTAACCCCAGCAGTTGAGGTTAGAAGTAGAAGAATCGGTGGTGCTACATTCCAAATCCCACAACCAGTCCGTGATGCACGTAAATTATCAATGGCAATGAAGTGGATGATAGGTTTCGCTCGTAAGCGTAATGATAAAACTATGAGCCAAAAGTTAGCTTCTGAGATTGTAGCTGCTTACAAAGAGGAAGGAGCTGCTTTTAAAAAGAAGCAAGATACTCACAGAATGGCCGAGGCAAATAAAGCATTCTCTCACTTTAGATTTTAAGAACGATGGCTAAAAGAGATTTAACATTTACAAGAAATATTGGTATTGCTGCCCATATTGATGCTGGTAAGACTACTACAACTGAGCGTATCCTTTATTATGGTGGTGTAAGTCACAAAATTGGTGAGGTACATGATGGTGCTGCAACAATGGACTGGATGGAGCAAGAGCAAGAAAGAGGTATTACTATTACTTCTGCTGCTACTACTTTAAATTGGGGATACAGAGGACAGGATTATCATGTTAATATTATTGACACTCCGGGACACGTTGACTTTACTGTAGAGGTGAACCGTTCACTTCGTGTGTTAGATGGTTTAGTATTCTTATTTTCAGCAGTAGATGGTGTTGAGCCACAATCTGAAACAAACTGGCGTTTGGCAGATAACTATAATGTTCCTCGTATCGGTTTCGTAAACAAAATGGATCGTCAGGGTGCAGATTTCTTAAATGTTTGCCGTCAGGTAAAAGATATGTTAGGATCTCATGCATTGCCATTGCAAATTCCAATCGGAGCAGAAGATAACTTTCGAGGTGTAGTTGACTTAATAAACTTCCGAGGAATCGTTTGGAATGAAGAAGATCAAGGAATGACTTTCGAAGAAGTAGAAATTCCTGCAGATATTATTGAAGAAGCAAGAGAATATAGAGGGTTGTTGCTAGAAGCTGTGGCTGAGTTTGATGATACTTTGTTAGAGAAGTACTTCGAGGATGAAAATTCTTTAACTGAAAGAGAAATTCTAAATGCATTACGTCAAGCTACAATTGGAGGAAAGGTAATTCCAATGATGTGTGGTTCTGCTTTTAAAAATAAAGGTGTTCAGGCAATGTTGGATATGGTAATGGAAATTTTACCTTCACCAGTGGATACTGAAGCTATTGTTGGTGTAAACCCTAAATCTGAAGAAGAAGAAAACAGGAAGCCTTCTGTAGAGGAGCCGTTTGCTGCATTAGCATTTAAAATTGCAACAGATCCTTATGTAGGTCGTTTATGTTTTACTCGTGCATATTCTGGAAAGTTAGATTCAGGTTCTTATGTGTTCAATACAAGAACAATGAAAAAAGAGCGTATCTCTCGTATTTTCCAAATGCACGCTAACAAGCAAAATCAAATTGATGCTTTGCAGGCGGGTGATATCGCTGCATTAGCAGGCTTTAAAGATATTAGAACAGGTGATACATTGTGTGTAGAAAACGCACCAATAGTATTAGAATCTATGGATTTCCCGGATCCAGTTATCGGTATCGCTATTGAGCCAAAAACTCAAAAGGATATGGATAAGTTGGGTGTAGCTTTAGGAAAGCTTGCAGAGGAAGATCCAACCTTTACTGTAAAAACAGATGAAGATTCAGGCCAAACAATTATCTCTGGTATGGGTGAGCTTCACCTTGATATTATTATAGATCGTTTAAAGCGTGAGTTCGGTGTAGAGTGTAACCAAGGTGCTCCAAAAGTATCTTACAAGGAAGCAATCACAACATCTGTTACAGAAAGAGAAACATATAAAAAACAATCGGGGGGTCGTGGTAAATTTGCAGATATGCAGTTTGAACTATCTCCAGTTGATGAAGATTTCGAAGGAGAAGGATTGCAATTTGTCGATCAGATTAAGGGTGGTTCTATTCCAAAAGAATTCATTCCGTCTATTCAGAAAGGATTTACACAAGCAATGCAAAATGGTGTGTTAGCAGGTTATAATGTAGATACGTTAAAGGTGCGTTTGTTTGACGGTTCTTTCCACGATGTGGATTCTGATCAGTTATCATTCGAAATCTGTGCGAAGTTGGCGTTTAAGAACGCATGTAAGCAAGCTAACCCAGTATTGATGGAGCCAATTATGAAAGTAGAGGTTGTTACTCCAGAAAAAAATATGGGTGATGTTGTAGCGGATTTGAACAGAAGAAGAGGAATCATGCAAGGAATGGATTCTAGAAATGGAGCGGAAGTAGTAAAAGCTAATGTACCACTTTCAGAAATGTTCGGTTATGTAACCGCATTAAGAACCATTACTTCTGGTCGTGCAACTTCAACAATGGAATTCTCGCACTATGCAGAATGTCCAAGAAATATTGCTGATGACGTAATTGCAGAAGCAAAAGGTGTAACACAAGCGTAATTCATTAGAATTTAGAATAATGAGTCAAAAAATTAGAATCAAGCTTCAATCGTATGATCACAACTTGGTAGACAAGTCTGCTGAGAAGATCGTAAAAACAGTAAAAGCTGCAGGTGCAGTAGTTAGTGGTCCAATTCCATTACCAACCCACAAGCGTATTTACACAGTATTACGTTCGCCTCACGTAAACAAAAAGTCTCGTGAGCAATTCCAGTTGTGCGCTCATAAAAGATTGATGGATATCTATTCTTCTTCTTCTAACACTATCGATGCATTGATGAAGTTAGAATTGCCAAGTGGAGTAGATGTTGAGATTAAAGTGTGATAGTTTAATTTAAGAACTAAAAGAACAATGTCAGGAATCATTGGAAAGAAAATCGGTATGACTAGCATTTACGATGCAAACGGAAAAAACATCCCTTGCACCGTTATAGAAGCTGGACCATGCGTAATTACTCAGGTAAAAAATCCTGAGACGGATGGTTATAATGCCTTGCAGCTTGGTTTTGAAGACCAAAAAGAAAGCCGCGTAAACAAACCTTCAATGGGACACTTTAAAAAATCAGGAGCAGCACCAAAAAAGAAATTGGTAGAGTTTCGCGATTTTGAAGGAGAACATAACTTAGGAGATGCTATTACAGTAGATATCTTTGCAGAAGGTGAGTTTGTTGATGTAGCCGGAACCTCTAAGGGTAAAGGTTTTCAAGGAGTAGTAAAAAGACACAACTTTAGAGGTGTAGGTGATGCTACACACGGTCAGCACAACAGAATGCGTGCTCCAGGTTCTATTGGTGCGGCTTCTTACCCAGCACGTGTATTCAAAGGAATGCGTATGGCAGGTCAAATGGGTAACAAAAGAGTGAAGGTGACTAACCTTCAGGTTATGAAAGTGTTCCCAGAAAAGAATTTATTGGTCGTAAAAGGAGCAATCCCTGGACCTAAGAACTCATATGTAATTGTAGAGAAGTAATGGAACTAGCAGTTTACAATATCAGCGGAAAAGATACTGGGAAGAAAGTCAAGCTGAACAAGAAGGTGTTCGGGGTTGAGTCAAACGATCATGCAATCTATTTAGATGTGAAGCAATACTTGGCAAACCAACGTCAAGGAACTCACAAAACTAAGGAGCGTGGTGAAATCACAGGTTCTACAAGAAAGATTAAAAAACAAAAAGGTACAGGTACTGCGCGTGCAGGTTCTATCAAGAACCCATTGTTCAGAAGCGGAGGTCGTGTTTTTGGTCCAGAACCAAGAGACTACAGCTTCAAATTGAACAAGAAAGTAAAGCGTGTAGCCTGTCTCTTATACACATCTCCGAGCCCACGAGACGTAGAGGAATC
>CAXDKI010000075.1:0-4460 GCA_963990215.1 uncultured Flavobacteriales bacterium
AGAAACAGTTCGTATCGCTCAGCAGATGGAGGTGAACGGAATGATTTGGCAAGTGCTAGATTGGAATATGCCCGCAATCAGTTTTTATAAAAAGTATGAAGCACATTTAGATGACGAATGGCTTAATGGAAAGTTAGTGAAGAAACAAATTACCAATTTCCGATTTAATGAGAGTTTATAAGTTTGGTGGATCATCGGTTAAGGATGCAGCAGGTGTTCGAAATGTGGCAAGTATTTTACAAGCCGAATCAGATATAAATTTGATGATTGTGATTTCTGCTATGGGTAAAACAACCAACGCTTTAGAGGCTATAGTAAATGCTTACTATAGCGGAGACACACCTTCTTTAGATTCAATAAAACAATATCACTTTGATATCATGAATCAATTGTTTGAGCGAAATCACCCTATTTATGATGAGGTGAATAATCTGTTTGTAGAGATAGAATGGGTAATTGAAGATGAGCCAACAAGTACTTATGCTTACGAATACGACCAAATTGTTTCGGTGGGAGAGTTGTTATCAACAACTATCATAAGCGCTTATTTGAATGAGTGCGGATTTACAAATCGTTGGCTAGATGCAAGAGATGTTATCCGAACAGATAATACACACCGAAATGCCCGTGTTGATTGGGAACTAACAGAAAGCCTGATACAAAAAGAGGTTAGTAAAGGAATACCCCTTCTTACTCAGGGATTTATTGGGTGTACTTCGGAGAATTTCACGACTACGCTTGGTAGAGAAGGTTCGGATTTTACAGCTGCTATTTTAGCGCATGCTGCTCAAGCAGAGGAGGTTGTTATATGGAAGGATGTCCCTGGAGTGTTGAATGCTGATCCACGCTTTTTTGAAGATGCTCAGAAGTTGGAAAGCTTATCCTATACTGAAGCTATAGAGCTTGCTTATTTTGGAGCTAAGGTTATTCATCCCAAAACGATACAACCTTTAAAGGACAAAAAAATTCCTTTACGCGTTCGCTCTTTTGTAGATAACACTACTGATGGAACTATAGTGAGTGAAGGTGCTGAAATTAAGCCATTTCTACCCTCTTTTATAGTGAAAGAAAACCAAGTATTACTTTCCATTTCGGCTCAAGATTTATCTTTCATAGTTGAAGATCACTTGAGTCATATTTTCTTGTTGTTTTCTGAGCATAGAGTGAGAGTAAATGTAATGCAAAACTCTGCAGTAAGTTTTTCCGTTTGTGTAGATCATGATGCACAAAAAGTTCCAGCCCTAATAGATGCATTGAAGAAAGAGTATCAAGTGTTGTATAATGACGACCTAACATTGTGCACTATTCGTCATTATAATGATGATTCTATGGCAAAGGTGTTGAAGGGTAAAACATTGCTTTTAGAACAAAAAAGTCGTCATACGGTTCAGCTAGTGGTTCAGTAGAATTTTTGAGAGTAGAATTTTTGAGAGTCTTTCATAACTTTCAAAGGTCCATCCAGCAATATGTGATGATAAAATGACTTTATCAGTGCTGATAAGTTCTTTTAAGGCTTCTGATTTTTTTATTTGTTCGAAAGAAGTTTTTTCGAAATCAAAAACATCTAAACAAGCACCAGAGATCTTTTTGTTTTTTAGTCCTCTCAAAATAGTTTTTGTTTCAACGCACTTTCCTCTAGAGGTGTTGATGAGATAAATAGGCTTTTTGAAGTTACCTAAGTAGTCATCATTAAATAGAAATGTGGTTTCTTCTGTCAGGGGGATGTGTAGGCTTAAAACATCTGCTTTCTGAAAAATCACCTGCAATTCTACTTGTTCTGCCCAATTTGTATTAAAGGACTCAAGGTATTTGTCATAGGCTAATACAGTGCAGCCAAATCCTTGTAATACTTTGGCGAAAGCGCTTCCATTATTTCCATAACCAATAATTCCAATAGTTTTTCCAGAAAGTTCGTGACCTCTATTTTCTTCTCTTTTCCAAATCCCACTTCTAACTTCTGAATCTACTTTGTTTAGGTTGTTAAAGAGAGAAAGCAACATGCCTAATGCATGTTCAGCAACGGCTTGTGCATTTCCTTCAGCTGAATTGAAACATGTGATTCCTTTTTGCTCAGCATATTGCACATCTATATTTTCTAGTCCAGAACCGGATCGAGCAATGAATTTTAAGTTGTTGCAAGCATCTAAAAAGGTGCTGTCTATCTTGAATCTAGATCGGATTATTATTCCATGAAAATCAGGAATAATTTGTTGAATTTGTTCTTTGGTTAAATCATATCCTTCGACACATTCGTAACCATTTTTAGTAAGCCCTTCCCAAAGAAGTAGGTGAACGGTATCAACAAAAAGAACTTTCATTTAGCTCAAAATCATTTGTCCTATAAGGAAGTAAATAAACAAGCCTAAGACATCATTTACAGTAGTGATAAATGGACCTGTTGCAAGTGCTGGATCAATCTTATACTTATCTAAGGTAAGTGGAACAAAAGTCCCAAAGAGTGCAGCAAAAATGATGACTGTTAAAAGAGCAATGCTAACAGTAGCGCTGAGCCACACTCCATATCCTAGTAAAAAGGCAGCGATGTAAATAATGCTGGAGCAGATAATTCCGTTTACAAGTGCAACCCCTAGTTCTTTAATAAGGCGTTTGAAGGTGCCATTAAATTCTATAGACCCTCCAGCTAAACCTTGTACTACAATAGCGGCTGATTGAACCCCTACATTACCACCCATTGCAGCAATAAGAGGGATGAAAAAAGCCATTTGATAATTCTTCTCAATATCGAATATACCAATTACTTTGGCTCCTAACAGTCCGCCAATCATTCCGATAAGCAGCCAAGGGAGTCGTGCTCTTGTTAGTGTCCAAATACTGTCGCTTGACTCTACATCTTCGGAAATTCCTGAAGCCATTTGGTAGTCTTTTTCAGCCTCTTCTTTAATGACTTCCATAACATCATCTACCGTAATTCTTCCAATAAGCTGTCCTAAGTCATTAACCACAGGAAGAACAATTAAGTCATATTTATTCATGATGTTTCCAACTTCTTCATTGTCTTCGTTGGCATTAACCATGATAATATCTTCTTTATAGATTTCCGAAATGATTGTTTTGGCATCTGTAAGAAGCAGTTTTTTTAATGATAGTGTCCCTACCAAAATATCCTTATCATCTACTACATAAATGGTGTAAACAAAACTCACATTTTCGGCTTGTTTGCGCATTTCTCTCACGCAACGCATCACTGTCCAGTTTTTGTTAACCTTGATAAGCTCTTTTGCCATTAAACCTCCGGCTGTATCTTCTGGATAGTTTAGAAGGTCTGCAATATCGCTTGCGTGCTCTACATCTTCTATATGAGATAAAACTTCTTCTTTTACTTCTTGCGGAAGTTCCGAAACGATATCTGCAGCATCATCTGATTCTAGGTTTTCAAGAACCTCTTCTGCAATCTCTTTTGGAGAAAGATTGTCTAATAATTGATCGCGTAAATCATCCTCCAGTTCCATGAGGATATCAGCGCCTTTTTCATCCTCAATAATGTTGTGAAGAAAATGTGCTTGTTCTAGCTCTATCGCTTCATAAATTTCAGCAATATCGGCAGTATGAATTTCAGTAAGTTCTTCTTTTAGTTTTGCAACAGATTGTTCTTCAATCAACGACTGAATGTGTTCAATGTATTCTTTACTTAACTCAAATTTCATGCTTCAAAACTTTGGGTTAGTTGGATGAAATCATCTACACTTAACTGTTCTGCACGTAGGCCAAGGTAGGGTTCGGCTTTCTTTTCGTCAACCAAGGTAATACTTTTTAAGGCATTCCTCAAAGTCTTCCTTCTTTGGTTGAAAGCAGTTTTAACCACTCTTTTGAAGAGTTTTTCATCACAGTCTAAGGTTTGGTTTTCTTTTCGAATTAAGCGAATAACTGCAGATTTGACTTTAGGAGGAGGTGTAAAGACATCTTCGTTTACTGTGAATAAATATTCAATATCGTAATAAGCTTGAAGTAAAACACTAATGATGCCGTAGTTTTTATTTCCCGGCTGTGAAGCTACTCTTTCAGCTACTTCTTTTTGAAACATTCCTGCGATTTCAGGGATAATATCTTTGTGTTCCAAAGCCTTAAATAAAATTTGTGACGAGATGTTGTACGGAAAGTTTCCGATCAGCGCAAAGGGTTCTTTGAAGATTTCGTTGAGCGGAAGTTTTAAGAAATCTCCTTCTATAATATGATTATTGAGTTGAGGGAAGTGAGTTTTTAGATAAACCACTGACTCTGTGTCTATCTCGATAACAAAAACTTCGCTATCTTTTTGTAGTAAGAACTGTGTAAGCACGCCCATTCCTGGACCAATTTCCAACACCTGTTTGTATGCTTGTTTCTGAAGGGAGTCAGCAATCTTTTGAGCGATATTAAGGTCGTTTAAAAAATGTTGACCTAGGTGTTTTTTAGCTCTTACTTTTCTCATCTTACTGTTCGTGAACGATTTCTAATAAGGA
>CAXDKI010000076.1:0-4457 GCA_963990215.1 uncultured Flavobacteriales bacterium
AGTATCGTCGGCAGCGTCAGATGTGTATAAGAGACAGATCATAATCAGGGTCCTCTAGCAATGAAATCAGAGAGTGTATTTTGTTTTTATTCATGCGTTAACCGTTCTAATACGAAAGATATCATTTCAGAAACAGTTTTCTTATAATCCTTACTGTATTGTTGTTGGATGCGGTTAGCTAAAATGGCGCAAATTGTTAGGCATTGATGTCCTAAAAGCTCTCCTAAACCATATAGTGCGGCCGTCTCCATCTCAAAGTTAGTGATTTTTAAATTTTTATGCTCAAAAGTATTAAGTTGTTCATGTAAGTCAGATATGGAAAAAGGTAAGCGAATACATCTGCCTTGTGGTCCGTAAAAACCAGGTGCTGTGGCTGTAATGCCACTTCTTAAATCGCTAAACTTTTTCAGTAGGATATTAGAACTTTGATAAAAATATGGGAGAGATAGCTCTTCTGGCCAATTAGCATGTTGTTGAAACGCTTCGCCCATTTCTGTATCAAAAGAGTTTTTGGTATAATAATACATGAGGTTATCCATTCCCATTCCGTGTGTAGATGCTAGATAGCAATCAACAGGGATGTCTTGGTGAATAGCTCCAGAAGTTCCAAGTCGAATAATATTTAAGGCTTTCTTTTCTCTTTTTTCTAGCCTGCTTTCTAAATCGATATTTACCAATGCATCAAGTTCATTTATGACTATATCAATATTATCAGTTCCAATTCCAGTAGATAGAGCTGTTAGCTGTTTATTTCCAATATATCCTGTATGTGTAACAAATTCTCGGTTAACTACCTGGTGCTCTATGCTGTCAAAATATTGTGAGATTTGCTGTACTCTTCCTTGGTCTCCAACAACTAAAATGGTGTCGGCAATTTGTTCTGGATATAGGTGTAAGTGGTAAATGCTTCCATCATCATTTAGGATAAGTTCGCTTTCTGATATTGGTTTCATAAAATGGAATGCTTATATTTGCTATAGTTCAAATCTAACAAAATATGACAACTTCTTCCGGACCTATTTTAGTTCCTATCGGTTTTTCCGAACAATCAATACTTGCTTTAGAGCAAGCGGTTAATATTGCTAAAATCACAGATTCTGAATTGTTTTTACTGACAATTGTGGAAGAGCCATCTTCTATGCAAAAACTGTTTTCTAATTACAAAGAATCCCAAGAGCAATTAAAGGAGCAAGTGCGTAAAAAACTAGATGTTTTGCAAGAAAAATATTGTTCAGATTTAACTAGAGATTCTGACTGTATGGTTTCTGTTGGTGCTATCTACGATAAGATTGTTGAAGTAGCAGATATGATTGGAGCTTCTTTAATTGTGATGGGAACAGATGGTGCTGATAAAGAAACGCGTAAAAAATTCATTGGATCTAATGCTTATAATGTTGTACGTTCTGCTCCTTGTCCTGTAATTACCATTAAAGGAAAAGAGCATAGGTCAGGGTGTAAAACCATTGTTCTGCCTCTAGATTTACAAAAAGAAACTAGAGAAAAAGTTACAACTGCAATTCAGTATGCGCGTTTTTGGGATGCCGAAATTCGTATTTTCTCAGTTTTATTAATGGACGATGAATTTGTTAAAGGTAAATTGACAAGAAATTTAGAGCAAGTAGAAAAATTTATTGTGGATAAAGGAGTGAGGTGTCAATCAGAGCTTGTACATGTTTCTGATTTTAGTTTATCTAAGCATGTTTTGAATTATTCAGAAAAAGTAAACGCCGATTTGATTGTAATTATGACGCAGCAAGAATCAGATTTTACTCTTTATTTTTTAGGATCTACAGCACGCTCCATAATCAATGAATCTGATACTCCTGTAATGAGTGTAAGGCCAGTGAAAAAGCTTGACACAACTTCTTATGAACTGCAATAGAAAGCTTTGTTGAAAACCTTTTTAAATCCTTATTGTTTAAGTATATACAATTTGTAGTTTTAGGCGTTATATTCTTGCGATGCGCTTATTCTTATTTACAGTTTTATTTCTTCTTGTTAACGCTTTTCAGTTAAAGGTAGAAGAAACTCCAAATAATCTCGGTTTGAACCCTCCTTTTTTCGACACAAATACTATTTGGGTAGATAGTGTAATGCAAGCACTTACCCCTGATCAGCGTATTGCGCAGTTGTTTATGGTAGCTGCATATTCTAATAAAGGAGAGATGCATAAGGAATCCATTTCTAAACTGGTTAAAGAATATCATATTGGTGGTTTGATGTTTCTGCAGGGAGGCCCCATTCGACAGGCTCGTTTAACCAATCATTACCAATCTATAACAAAAGTTCCTTTAATGATTGCTCAAGATGCTGAATGGGGATTATCTATGCGTATTGATAGTACACTACGTTTTCCTTGGCAAATGACTTTAGGGGCTATGCAAAATGAGCAATTGGTGTATGAAATGGGTTTAGAAATTGCTAGACAATGTCAAAGATTGGGTGTTCATATAAACTTTGCTCCCGTTGTAGATGTTAATTCCAATCCAAAAAACCCAATCATTAATAACCGCTCTTTTGGTGAAGACCCTGCTAGGGTGGCGGTTTTGGGAACTGCTTATATGCAAGGTTTACAGGATGGAGGTGTTTTGGCTTGCGCCAAACATTTCCCAGGCCATGGAGATACCGATGCTGATTCACATAAAACATTACCTATTATTCCACATGCCAAAGATCGTTTAGACTCTATCGATTTAGTACCTTTTAAGCAGATGTTTCAATCTGGCTTGGGAAGCATTATGGTGGCGCATCTTTATATTCCTGAATTAGATAATACAGAGAATCTAGCATCTACTTTATCGCCTAAAATTGTGAGTGGATTGCTTAAGGAAGAAATGGGTTTTGAAGGATTGATTTTTACAGATGGATTGAATATGAAAGGGGTGAGTAATTTTTATGAGCCTGGAGAAGTAGATGTAAAGGCCTTATTAGCTGGAAATGACGTTTTGTTATTTGCAGAAGATGTGCCAAAAGCCATCGAAAAAATAAAAGAAGCAATTGTTAAAAAACAAATTTCACAAGAGGAAGTAGACAAGAGGTGTAGAAAGATTTTGTTGGCTAAAAAATGGTTTGGTTTGGATAAGCTAACACTAGTAGAGGAAACAGATTTATTTAAAGATTTAACAACTGAGCAAGCTGAAGTGTTAAACAGAAAATTGGTTAAAAAATCGCTCACACTATTACAAAATAACGATGATTTAATCCCTATTAAAAGGTTGGACACCTTGAAAATAGCTTCTTTAAGTATTGGAGGTGGTGGGTCGGTTTTTCAGTATACACTATCGAAGTATGCATCGGTTGATCATTTTCATATTTCAGAACAACATACGGATAATGAAAGAAAAGAGCTCTTAAAAAAGTTGTCTAGTTATAATTTAGTTATAGCAAGCGTTCATAAATCTAATATGCACGCTTGGAAGAGTTACCATATTCATAAAAATACCGATGTGTTATTGCAAACTCTTGGAATTCAATCCAAAGTAGTGCTTACAGTTTTTGCAAATCCTTATTCTTTAAGTGATTTACTAATGACTCATGCTTTTGATGGATTAATGGTTGCTTACCAAAATTCAGAAGTAGCACAAGAATATGCTGCGCAAGCTATTTTTGGTGGAATAGGAGTGAGCGGAAAGCTCCCAGTATCCAATGTGCATTTTTCGTTAGGTGATGGTTTGGAAACGGAGGCCATACGATTGGGTTATGGAATGCCATCAGAGGTAGATGTTAAAACAGATTTACTTTATAAAGTAGACAGCATTGCCTTAGATGCTATTGAAAAAGAAGCTGTCCCAGGATGTCAAATCATGGCTTTAAAAGATGGTCAAGTATTTTATCAGAAAAATTTTGGACACCATACGTATAAAAAAAAATATGCAGTACAAGATTCGGATGTTTATGATTTGGCATCTATAACCAAAATAGTAGCAACTGTGCCTACGCTTATGCATTTACAAGAAAAAGATTTATTTGATTTAAACAATACTTTAGGAGATTATCTTTTCTTACCAGATAGCTCTAGTAAAAAGAATATGCAAATTCGAGAGGTTTTGGCGCATCAAGCTCAATTACAATCTTGGATACCTTTTTACAAGCAAACTCTGGAGGAGGATGGGCAGCTAAGAGATACATTATATTCTAAAGAACAGTCCGAAAAGTATCCTATACAAGTAGCAGAAGGAATATACATGCATCACGAATATGCAGATAGTGTTTTTCAGCAAGTGGTTAACTCTAAATTGCTAGAAGAAAAAGAATATAAATACAGTGATTTAGGATATTATTTATTGCACCCCGTTATGGAGAATTTATGTGGGCAAAAGCTAAATAAATTTACCATGAACAACTTTTATAAGCCATTAGGTTTATCTACAATGGGTTTTCTCCCTAAAGAGCGAATCCAAAATGAACAAATTGTTCCAACAGAGTTTGATTATTATTTTCGTTCTCAGCTTTTACAG
>CAXDKI010000077.1:0-4432 GCA_963990215.1 uncultured Flavobacteriales bacterium
TAGAAGTATAGGTTAAAGGTTTTTTAACTCCTCTAAAAAAATACTTATTAAGAATAGGGTAGAGTGTTTCGTTGATAAGTGTGCTTTTCCCACTTCCGGAAACACCCGTTACACAGATTAGTTTTTCTAGAGGAAAATCAACATCAATATTTTTAAGATTATTTCCGCAAGCACCCTTTAGTTGTATTTTATTACCACTTCCTTTTCTACGTTTTTTCGGAACCTCTATTTGTTTGACATTATTGATGTAATCCGTAGTAATTGAGGATGATTGAATAAACTCTTGTGTTGTTCCTTTTGCAATGAGATGTCCTCCGTGAAGTCCTGCTCCAGGACCAAGATCTAACACATAATCAGCCTCTAGAATCATATCTTTATCATGCTCCACCACAATGACAGAATTACCGACATCTCGCAATTCTTTTAAAGACTGAATAAGTTTTTGATTATCCCTTTGATGTAAACCAATGCTGGGCTCATCTAAAACATATAATACATCAGTAAGTTGAGAACCAATTTGAGTAGCTAGACGAATTCGCTGGCTTTCTCCTCCAGATAGTGTTTTAGCAGAACGATTTAGATTTAAATAATTGAGTCCTACATCTAGTAAGAATTGCACACGCTTATTCAATTCTTTTAGAATCTCTTTAGCTATAATTTGTTGATTAATAGATAGTTTTCTCTCTAGTTTTTGAAGCCATTTTTTTAAGCTTACAATATCCATTTGGGCTACCTCTGAGATGTTTTTATTATCTATCTTGAAATGCTGTGCTTCTTTGTTTAATCGGCTTCCGTCACATGCTCTGCAATCGACTTTATTCATGTAGTCGTCAGCCCATCTTTTTAGTTTTGGAGAGCTAGAGTTTTTATGCTGCTCTTCTAAGAAATTTACAATTCCCTCGAAGTTAATGTTATAAACCTTATTAAGACCAAGATTTTTCATTTCCATTTGAAAACTATCATTGATTCCGTAAAGAATAGCATTCACTCCTTTTATGGAGATGTTTTTAATAGGAGTGGTAAGGTCAAAATTAAATTTCTTACCAATGATTTCTAGTTGCTCTAGTATCCATTCGCTTTTACGCTCAGCAATAGGAGCAATAGCTCCTTTATTAATGCTTAAGTTTTTGTTGGGTAAAATCTTCTCAATATCTATTTCCGAAATTCTTCCCAAACCATTACAATGCGAGCATGCTCCTTTTGGAGAGTTGAAAGAAAAGCTGTTAGGTTCTGGAGAGGCATAAGCAATCCCTGTGGTAGGGCACATAAGTTGGCGACTGAAATAACGCAAATCTTTCGTTTGGTGTTCTATGGTCATCATTAAGCCTCTTCCATGCTTTAAAGTGGTTTGTGTGGATTTTTTAATACGGCTTTTGTTTCCTTCTTTTACTATTAAACGATCCACAACAATTTCAATATCGTGAGTTTTAAATCTGTCAAGTTTCATGCCAGGCTCTATTTCTAGCATTTCCCCATCTACTCGAACACGTACAAAGCCCTGTTTGCTAATCTGCTCAAAAAGCTCTCGGTAATGCCCTTTTCGAGAGCGAATGATAGGCGCTAATAAGAGTAGCTTTTTACCACTCATTTCATTCAGTATGATTTGCACAATTTCATCGTCAGAATAGGAAATCATTTGTTCTCCTGTGTTAAAGGAATAAGCGTTAGATGCTCTAGCATATAATAGCCGCAAGAAGTCATAAATTTCGGTAATAGTGCCTACCGTAGATCTTGGGTTTTTATTCGTGGTTTTTTGCTCGATAGAAATAACAGGACTTAAACCTGTTATCTTATCTACTTTGGGGCGTTCTAGTCCGCCAAGAAATTGGCGTGCATAAGCCGAAAAAGTTTCAATGTATCTTCTTTGTCCTTCGGCATAAATCGTGTCGAAAGCTAGGGAAGATTTTCCGCTACCACTTAAGCCGGTAATCACTACAAGTTCGTTCCGGGGGATAGATACATTGATATCTTTAAGATTGTTCTCTTTAGCACCATAAATCTCTAAATACTCCTTCTTTTTCACTTGCTTCATTCGGTGCTTTATTTAGAGTTTGCGGGTTGAAATGTGTAATATCCTTTTTGCGGAATATTTATTTTATAAACTTTTCTTTTACTGTTTGTTAGATAGCTTTGTCTTAACCAAGGATTATATCTTTTTAGTATCTTGTAATTGATATCGTGTTGTTGTGCAAAATCGGCCCAATGACTTACAGCAGTATCTACTCTTACTGTATAGGTAGGTACATACTGATAGAGGTCTTTATATCTTAAGTGAAATCCATAATGTTTTGGATTTTCTACAATATCCTTTACGGCTAAGATTCGGAATACATAACGCGATGTTTCGTTATTTAATAGTAAATCATAATAGGTATTTACTTTTTGTCTGTTTATTTGTTTTTGCAACCCTGCACGCCCCATGTTGTAAGCAGCAGCAGCTAGTGTCCATGAGCCGAATTTTTCTTTGGCTTGCGATAAAAATTTACAAGCAAGGATGGTTGATTTCTCGAGGTGGTAGCGCTCGTCTATTTCGGAGTTAACTTCCATATTAAACTCTTTAGCAGTTCCTTTCATGATTTGCCAAAAACCTGTAGCACCAGCAGGAGAGATCACATTTTCTAAACCGCTCTCTATCAGTGCTAGGTACTTGAAATCGTCAGGAACTTGGTGTTCTGCTAAAATAGGTTCGATGATAGGGAAGTACTTGTGTGCGCGTTTGTGTAATAAAAGAGTGTTGGATTGCCAATAAGTGTTTTTTAAGAGTTCCTTGTCATAACGCTCCCAGATATCACGATTTTCAATCGGAACACGCTCTCCACAAAAATCCAATTGTGCAGTAGGTTTAGGGAGTGCAAAAATGGAATATTTGCTCTTGAATTGATTCATGAAATACTGATCTTCATCGTGCTCGTTAGAGGAGAAGCTGAATAACTTAGCTATCCCGATTAGTGTAATAATGAAGGCGAAGGAGTAAAAAGTTTTTTTCATGATGTGAACTGACTTTGAAAGTTTTCAAATAGTTCTGCTTTTTGGTCTTTTTCCGACACTAAAGGTTTATCTACTCCCCAATCAATGTTAAGTATAGGGTCATTCCATATCAGTGTGCCTTCTGATTCTTTGTTGTATCTATTAGTACACTTATAGGTAAAAATGGTATCATTTTCTAGGGTAATAAATCCATGCGCAAAACCAGGAGGTATCCAAAATATTTTTTTATTTTCTCCGCTAAGGATTACTTTTTTGTGTTGCCCATAGGTAGGTGAGTTGGCACGGATATCTACAGCTACATCGAGCACACTACCTTGTATGACACGAACCAACTTGCCTTGAGTAAATGGTGGGTTTTGAAAGTGAAGTCCGCGCAACACTCCTTTTTGCGAGAGTGATTGGTTGTCTTGCACAAAATTTAGGTCTAGCCCTATTTTTAGGAATTCTTCCTTGTTGTACGATTCGTAAAAATAACCTCTATCATCTGCAAAAATGCGTGGTTGGATGATAAGCAAGTCTTGTATAGATGTTTCTTGAATAGTCATTGAAAAAAAGCAAAGAGGCTAAGATACAAAACACATATTATTTTCGTTACTCTTTGTGTATAATTCGGTTATATTTGCCAACTCAAAATATTTATAGATGAAAAAGATAATATTAAGCCTGTTTGTAATGGCAGGTGTTTTAACATTAAGTGCACAAAATTTAAAAACAGAAATGGAAAAAGTAAGTTACAGTTTAGGTGTTAGCGTTGCAAACAGCGTAAAAGCACAAGGATTAGAAAATGTAGATGCGCAAGCTATTGGACAAGCGTTTGCAGATGTGTTTGAAGGTAAAAAGTTGGCTATCTCTGAGGAGGAAGCGAATGTAATTTTGCAAGAACACTTCCAAAAGTTATCGAACAAAGCTTTGGAAACTAACTCTGAGGCAGGAAAAGCATTTTTAGCTGAGAATGCAAAGCGTGACAAAGTTACAACTACTGCTAGCGGATTACAGTACGAAGTATTGGTAGAAGGAGAAGGATACTCTCCAAAACCAACTGATGAAGTAACGGTACACTACCACGGCACTTTAATTGATGGTTCGGTGTTTGATAGCTCTGTAGAGCGTGGTCAACCAGCTACTTTTCCAGTAAACGGAGTGATTGCTGGATGGGTAGAAGCTTTACAATTAATGAAGCCAGGCGCTAAGTATAAATTATTTATCCCATCGGATCTTGCGTATGGCGAGCGCGGTGCTGGACAAATGATTGGACCAAATTCAACTCTTATTTTTGAAGTTGAGCTAATTTCAGTTAAATAATCTGATTTAGATTTTTAAATAGCTGTTAGCTATAGTAATTTACTTCCTTAACATACAGCTTTGGTAAGTTTTTTAAACCCAATGGTCCATATGTTTTGTTACTGTCTCTTATACACATCTCCGAGCCCACGAGACGTAGAGG
>CAXDKI010000078.1:0-4360 GCA_963990215.1 uncultured Flavobacteriales bacterium
AAGCATTTAGGATTGTTGTTCTGCCGAAATTTCAGATTTTACCGAAACCTTGACAGAAAAACCTGTCAATTATTCTCCTTCTACCGGTGCCGGAGCAGGTAGGCTAGTTGGTATTGTTTGAGCTGGAATCGGTGTTTCATCCAATTGCTCTTGAATAGCTGAGTTGTTAATCCCTCCATCTTCTACTCTTGGAATAGCGAAGTTGGAAAGTAGGGATAATACCAAAAGGGCAATCGCTAAATACCAAGTGGATTTTTCTAAAAAGTCGGCTGTTTTCTTAACGCCCATTACTTGGTTTCCTCCTCCAAAAGTAGCAGACAGGCCGCCTCCTTTTGGGTTTTGCACTAATACTACTAACACCAACAAAATACAGGTGATGACGATTAGGATGGCAAAAATTGTATACATCTTATTTGTCTTTTAATAGTTTATCTATCAATTCAATTTGGCCTGCAAAGAAAGAACTTTTTTCCGGATATTTCAAAGAAAGCTGTTGGTAGGCCAATTTAGCTTTCTCGTAATGCCCTTGCTCTAGGAATACGCGCGCTAATGTCTCGGTCACGAAAGTCATCTGATCTTCCATACTTTTTTTAGCTTGGTTAATAGGTGAGAAAAACTCTTCCTTTTTAGGTTTAGTTCTCTCTTTGGCAACAAACTGTTCTATTAGTTCAAGTTTATCATCAAGTGTTTGGTCTTGTTTAGTAGTTTCTTCTTTTCTTTTAATAGGTTTGGCTTTCGATAGCTTTAGCCATTCGCTGAAAGAGTGTTTTTCTTCAGTATCAAATTTTAATGGTTGGCCAATTCCTAACTGCTCTTTTGCTTCCTCTTTCTTAGTAACAACAATTTTTTCCTCTTTTTTGACAATAGGTTTTTGCTGATGTCTCTTGTCTTTTTCTGTAATGAGGTAGAAGAGTTGTCGTCTATCTCCTGCGAAAGCAGCGGCAATTTTAAGTTGTTTGTTAAACTGTATACTATTTTCGTTGTGTAAGGATTTTAGGAATAGTAATTGACTGCTTTGGCAATAAGGATGTTCTTTGGTTAATTGAAGTAGTTCTTCATTTTCTTTACCGCTTAAATCTTGTGGGTTGTGCATCCACTGATGATATGTTTCTTTTGTGATTACCAATTAGCAACGGCTTTATTGAATATGTTTTCTGAAAGTACCTCTACTATTTGCTCAATCAATTCTATTTCTACACTTGAAAGGTCTTGTGAGCTGTCAAAATCAGCATAGTGCGAAAATGATTGTGAGTAGTTTTGATTTTCATCCAAAGTATTGGTGAAAGTTACTTTCACGCTAATTGTTAGTCTGTTTTGAGCAGCTGTTTCATTCGCTTGAATAGCGATTGGTTTTACTTTGTACCCGGTAATTTCTCCTTCGAATTTTAAATCTCCACTAGCATCCGTTAAACTTAAATTTGTTTGAGAAATAAATTTATCTTTCAGGCTTTCCGTTATAATGTTGCTTAGGGTGGGCTGCGCCATGGAAGCATTGTTTTGAAAATAGCCAATAGAAACTGTTTCTGCATCAGGAGAAATAGATGCTCCGGTAAAGGAATATATACTGCAAGAAACTAGTAAAATGCTTGCAAAAACAAATATGCCTATTTTTTTTATCACAGATTATATTCTTTAATTTTTCGGTAAAGTGTTCGTTCAGAAATCCCTAGTTCATCAGCTGCGTCTTTCCTTCTTCCGCTATGTCTTTCGAGTGCTTTTTGAATTAAAATATTTTCATGATCCTGTAAGGTCATGATGGATTCTTTTGACTCAGGAGTAGGGGTGCTAATCATGATAGAAGAATTTCCTTCTAACTCTTTGTACACGCTTTGCGCAAGGGCTTCGCTTTCTTTCGATATTTTTTGATTACCATTCATTAAATCTGCAGTTACTTTTTTCAAGTCGTTGAGGTCATTTTTCATATCAAACAAGACCTTATAAAGAATCTCTCTTTCTGAGAAATCACTTTCTTTTTGTTCGTCTTTAAAAAGTACGGGAATATTGCTGTTAATCTTTGGCAGGTAGCTTTGTAGTTTTTCTGCAGAAATACTTCTGTTTTGCTCAACTGCAGAAATTTGTTCCGCAATATTTTTGAGCTGCCTGATGTTTCCAGGCCAAGGGTGGTTGAGTAATAAATCAATTGCACCTTCTTCTAGTCGAATAGGGGGGATGCCGTATTTATCAGCGAAGTCAGCTGCAAATTTTCTAAAAAGCAGATGTGTATCTTCTTTTCTCTCGCGTAAAGGAGGAATCGTGATGTGAATCGTGTTTAGTCGATAGTATAAGTCTTCCCTAAACATCCCCTTTTGAATTGCTTTGTCTAGGTTTATATTGGTTGCAGCAACTACTCTAACATCCGTTCTTTGCGATTCGCTTGATCCCACTTTCATATACTCACCAGTTTCTAAAACGCGCAGTAATCGTACTTGTGTGCTGAGCGGTAATTCGCCCACTTCATCCAAGAAAATGGTGCCTCCATCTGCCACTTCGAAATATCCTTTTCTAGTATCGTTAGCTCCTGTAAATGCACCTTTTTCGTGTCCAAACAATTCGCTATCTATAGTTCCTTCTGGAATGGCGCCACAGTTTACGGCAATGTAATTTCCATGTTTTCGCTTACTCGCATGATGGATGACTTTAGGCATTGCTTCTTTACCTGTTCCGCTTTCTCCTGTAATTAGCACAGAAATGTCGGTAGGTGACACTTGCAGTGCTACTTCAATCGCTATGTCTAGTTTAGGAGAGTTTCCTAAAATACCAAATCGTTGTTTTATGTCAGCGTGTTTAATCATGCTAAGCCAATTGCTTTTCCTTTCAATGTAGCTGAGGTGCATTCATGCACTTCAACATTTACATATTGTCCTGCCTCGAATTTTTCTCTAGGAAAAACAACTACTGTATTTTGAGTGTTTCTTCCAAATAGCTCCTTGTCTGATTTTTTTGAAACACCTTCTACCAAAATTTTATGCACTTTTCCAACATGTTCTTGATTTCTGAAATGTGAATGTTGCATTTGTAAATCGATGATTTCTTTCAGTCTTCTTTTCTTTACATCATCTGGAATGTCATCTTCTAATTTTCTTTGCGCTTGTGTGTTTGGGCGTTCTGAATAGTTGAACATGAATCCGAAATCGTACTTCACATATTCCATCAAGCTCAAGGTTTCTTGATGCTCTTCTTCAGTTTCGGTGCAAAATCCAGAAATGATATCCATAGAAATTCCGCAATCAGGAATAATTCTTTTAATAGCATCCACTCTATCGATATACCATTCTCTAGTGTATCCTCTATTCATCAGCTCTAGTATTCTGCTGTTTCCAGACTGAACAGGAAGGTGAATATATTTGCAAATGTTTTCGTGCTTTGTCATTATATGTAGCACATCATCTGTCATATCTTTTGGATGCGAGGTAGAAAAACGAATTCTTAATTCAGGACTCACTTGAGCTACTAAATCTAGTAATTGAGCAAAATTAACGCTCTTCGCTTGTTCTTCAGGGCTCAGTTTATTGAAATCTTTTTTTAGTCCTCCTCCAGACCATAGGTAGGAGTCAACATTTTGTCCCAACAGCGTCACTTCTTTATAGCCGTCTGCCACCAATTGCTGGCATTCTGTTACGATTGATTCTGGATCTCTACTTCTTTCTCTGCCTCTTGTAAAAGGAACTACACAGAACGAGCACATATTGTCGCATCCGCGCATAATAGAAACAAAAGCAGTGATTCCATTTCCTCCGAGTCGTACAGGGCTAATTTCAGCATACGTTTCTTCTTTAGAAAGAATAACATTTACGGCTTTTCTTCCACTATCAACAACTCCAATTAAATTAGGTAAATCTCTGTAGGCATCAGGACCAACAACAATGTCAACTAATTTTTCTTCTTCTAGCAATTTTTCTTTTAAGCGTTCGGCCATACAGCCCAAAACACCTACTACCATTCCTGGATTTTGTTTTTTCTTTATTGCATTATAAACTTTCAAACGATTTCGAACAGTTTGTTCTGCTTTTTCTCGAATAGAGCAGGTGTTTACAAAAACAACATCCGCTTCTTCAATGTTAGGCGTTGTTGAAAATCCCTCATCAGTCAAGATAGAAGCAACAATTTCACTATCAGAAAAATTCATTTGACAGCCGTAACTTTCAATATACATTTTTCTTCCGCTATTTGATGCGTTAGTTAGCTCTAGAGCTTCTCCTTGTCTTCTTTCTTCAATTACTTTTTCTCCCATGTTCAACTAATGTTGCTGCTACTAATTTAGCTCGCAAAAATACAAAACTCTTGAAAAACTGACAATATGGCAGGAATTATTTTTTAAAAAAAACATTATATTATATATAATATAAGTGCTTTTGAACAC
>CAXDKI010000079.1:0-4311 GCA_963990215.1 uncultured Flavobacteriales bacterium
ATTAAGCACTATGCCTAAAGATAATTCCATCAAGTCAATACTTTTAATTGGTAGTGGTCCAATTATTATTGGTCAAGCATGTGAGTTCGATTACTCAGGATCTCAAGCCGCTCGCTCTTTAAGAGAGGAGGGAATAGAAGTTTCGTTAATCAACTCGAACCCAGCAACCATTATGACTGATCCAGTAATGGCTGATCATGTATACCTAAAACCTTTAACAGTAGAATCTATTGTTGAAATTTTAGATGAAAGAAAAATTGATGCTGTATTGCCAACAATGGGAGGGCAAACCGCCTTAAACCTTTGTATCGAAGCAGATGAGAAGGGTATTTGGGAAAAGTATGGGGTGCGCATCATTGGTGTCGATATTGATGCAATTAATATTACAGAGGATAGAGAAGAGTTTAAGCAATTGATGCAAACTATTGATATTGGTTGTGCACCTTCTAGAACAGCTACTTCTTACTTGGAAGGGAAAGAAATTGCTCAGGAATTCGGATTTCCATTATGTATCCGAGCCTCTTATACCTTAGGAGGTACTGGTGCTGCTTTCGTTCATAAAGCGGAGGATTTTGATGAAATGCTGAAGAGAGGCATGGCTGCATCACCTATCCATGAGGTAATGATTGATAAAGCGCTATTGGGATGGAAAGAGTATGAGTTAGAGTTGCTTCGAGATAAGAATGATAATGTAATTATCATTTGTTCTATTGAGAACATGGATCCGATGGGTATCCATACAGGAGATTCCATTACAGTGGCCCCTGCTATGACGCTCTCTGATACAACCTATCAGCGTATGCGTGATATGGCTATCAAGATGATGCGTGCTATTGGAGATTTTGCAGGAGGATGTAATGTTCAGTTTGCTGTTTCTCCAGATGAAAAAGAAGAGATTATTGCTATTGAAATTAACCCAAGAGTATCTCGTTCATCAGCATTAGCATCTAAAGCGACGGGTTATCCAATTGCAAAAATTGCTTCAAAATTAGCGATCGGTTATACGCTTGATGAATTAGATAATCAGATTACAAAATCTACTTCGGCATATTTTGAGCCAACTTTAGATTATGTAATTGTAAAAATCCCTCGTTGGAATTTTGAGAAGTTTGATGGTGCTGACAAGACATTAGGTCTTCAGATGAAATCGGTAGGAGAGGTGATGGCTATTGGTCGCTCTTTCCAAGAAGCTTTACAAAAAGCTTGCCAATCTTTAGAGATTAAACGTAATGGTTTAGGTGCAGATGGTAAAAACTGGGTAGATCAAGATGCGATAATAGAATCGTTGAAACGACCTAGTGGAGATAGAGTATTCCGTATTTATGATGCTATTCGTTTAGGTATTCCGTTAAAAACGGTTTACGAACACACAAAGATGGACTACTGGTTCTTACGCCAACTAGAGGAGTTGGTGGAACTAGAGTATGAGATAGAAAAATACCACATTGAAAATATTCCTCAAGATCTGCTTTTAGAAGCAAAAATGAAAGGATATGCCGATAGGCAAATTGCTCACTTACTTCGTTGTTTAGAGAGCGAAGTAAATAATAAACGTAAAGAAATGGGTATCAACCGTGTTTATAAGCTAGTTGATACTTGTGCAGCAGAATTCGAGGCTAAAACACCTTATTATTACTCTACTTTTGAGTTAGATAAGGAAGTAGATGGCAAGCGGTTTTCAGAGAACGAAAGTGTAGTGACCGATCGCAAGAAAATTGTTGTATTGGGTTCTGGTCCAAATAGAATTGGTCAGGGTATTGAGTTTGACTACTGTTGTGTACATGGGGTGTTAGCTGCCAAAGAGTGTGGCTACGAAACAGTTATGATTAATTGTAATCCAGAAACAGTTTCTACCGATTTTGACACCTCTGATAAGTTATACTTTGAACCAGTTTTCTGGGAACATATTTATGATATTATTCAGCATGAAAACCCAGAAGGTGTTATTGTTCAGTTAGGTGGTCAAACAGCACTTAAGTTAGCAGAGAAGCTAGAGCGTTATGGTATTAAAATTATGGGCACTAGTTTCGAAGCGCTAGATTTAGCAGAAGATAGAGGTCGCTTCTCTACATTATTAAAAGATAACAACATTCCTTACCCAAGGTTTGGAGTTATTGAAACAGCAGAGGAAGCGCTAGAATTAGCAAAAGAATTAGATTTCCCAATTCTTGTCCGTCCTTCTTATGTGCTAGGTGGTCAAGGAATGAAAATTGTGATTAATGAACAGGAGTTAGAACACCATGTTGTTAACTTGTTGAAGGATATTCCAGGAAATAGAGTTCTTTTAGATCACTATTTAGATAAAGCAATTGAAGCGGAAGCTGATGCAATTTGCGATGGAGAAAATGTCTATATAATTGGAATGATGGAGCATATAGAGCCATGTGGAATTCACTCTGGAGATTCTAATGCAGTGTTACCAACCTTTGATTTGAGCGACAATGTTCGTAAGCAAATGATTGACATCACGACTAAAATTGCAGTAGCTTTAAAAACTGTTGGTTTAATCAATATCCAGTTCGCTATTAAAGATGAAAAGGTATATGTGATTGAGGCCAATCCAAGAGCTTCTAGAACGGTTCCGTTTATCTCTAAAGCATACCAAGAACCCTATGTAAATCATGCTGCTAAAGTGATGTTGCGCGATAAAAAAGTGACGGATTTTGACTTTAAACCTGTAAAGAAAGGATTCGCAATTAAAGTTCCGGTATTTTCCTTCAGTAAATTTCCGAATGTAAACAAAGAACTTGGTCCTGAAATGAAATCAACAGGAGAAGCTATTCATTTCATTGATGACTTAGAAGATCCGTTCTTCCGTAAAGTTTATTCAGAACGAAGCTTGTATTTGAGTAAGTAATGGATGTTTTAAGAACCATCTTAATTATTCTGATTGTTTACTACTCAGTTAGATTTATAAGTAGATTATTAGTTCCTATAGTGTTACGTATGTTTATGAATCGTGCGCAACGCAATTTCCAACAACAGTTTGGACAGTTTCAACAGCAACAAAAATCTCAAAAAGATGAAAAGGAAAGTATTGATTCGAAACCAAAAAACAAACCAGATTCTTCAGGATCCTCAGTAGGTGAATATGTAGATTTTGAGGAAGTAGAAGACTAATACTTTTCCTATCGTTAGTTCCTAAAATTGTTCTAAATTTAGGAACTTATTAAAGATAATTTATTATGAAGCAATTGGATTGGAAATCCATGATGCCGCACCTTATTGCAATAGCGGTTTTTTTAGGGATTTCACTCGCTTATTTTTCACCTATTTTAGAGGGTAAAAGAATATACCAGTCGGATAAAGTCAATTTCATAGGCATGTCTAAGGAAATTAAAGACCATAGAGCAGAATATGGAGATGAGCCATTATGGACAAACTCTATGTTTAGTGGAATGCCTGCTTACCAAATTTCGGTAGTATACGGAGCTAATTTGGTGAAGAATGTAGATAAGCTTTTTCAAGGTTTTTTGCCTAGGCCAGCGGGATTGGTCTTTCTTTATTTACTCGGTTTTTATATTCTCTTGATTAGTTTGAAAATTGACTACCGACTTGCGATATTAGGAGCAGTAGCTTTTGCTTTTTCATCTTATTTCTTCATTATACTAGAGGCAGGTCATAATACCAAGGCTCATGCCATTGGTTACATGGCGCCATTGTTGGCATCTGTATTGATAACCATGCGAGGAAAATGGTTTACAGGAGGGGTATTAACAGCACTCTTTACTTCCTTGATGTTGAATGCTAATCACCTTCAAATTACTTACTACTTAATCATGTTATTCCTTGTTTTAGGAATAGTGAAGCTTGTAGAAGCTGTTAAAGAAAATCAGTTGGAGCCGTATATGAAATCCCTTGGAGTGTTGTTGTTGGCAGGCCTTTTAGGAACTTCTACTAATATTACTAGAATATTAACTACATACGAGTATGGAGAGGAAAGCATGCGTGGGAAATCGGAACTAACAAACGATCTAGACAATAAGACATCCGGTTTAGATAAAGATTATGCCACAGCTTGGAGTTATGGGAAAGCAGAATCGTTTACCCTTTTAATTCCTAATTTTTATGGAGGAGCTTCACAAGGAGAGTTGGGTACAGATTCTGAAACTTATCAAGCAATAAAGCAATCGCCACAAGCAAGAACACTTATTAAACAATTACCATTGTATTGGGGTACACAGCCATTTACTTCAGGTCCGGTTTATGCAGGGGCTATTGTGTGTTTCCTTTTTATAGTAGGTTTGTTCCTGCTAAAGGGGTACTGTCTCTTATACACATCTCCGAGCCCACGAGACGTAGAGGAATCTC
>CAXDKI010000080.1:0-4281 GCA_963990215.1 uncultured Flavobacteriales bacterium
GGCATAAAAAGTGGATGCCCCACAACGGATATGAATTGAGCAAATCGCATTATAACTCTCTCCTTAATCGGGCAATTGAAACGCCTAATTGTTCTCGATATTTTGTCACCGTTCTCCTTGCAATGTGATAGCCTTTTTCATCTAGTAATTCAGACAGTTCTTCATCGGTTAAGGGTTTTCTTTTGTCTTCTTTTTCCAAAAGATCTTGTAAATAACTTTTCAACACCTTATTGGAGATGCTTGTTCCATCTTCTTTGCTGTAGGCCTCAGAGAAGAATTCCTTGAGTAAAAAAGTGCCAAATGGAGTTTCAATGTATTTACTATTAGTAACTCTTGAAACAGTGGAAATATCAAGTCTAACTTTCTGTGCTACATCTAATAATTTCATAGGTTTCAAATCTTTCACATCACCAGATTTGAAAAAATTATCCTGCAAATCTAAAATGCAAGACATAGTACTCAACAAGGTATCTTCTCTTTGCTTTAAGGCGTCAGCAAACCATTTTGCTGATTCTAATTTTTTCTTTAAAAATTCGCTAGCCTCATTGTCTCCCTCTAGCTCAGCAAGCATTTGTTGGTATTGCTTACTTGGACCAACTTTCCACTTACGCTTATTGTTAAGTTGCAAGTTTAAATTGCCATCAATGTTTTCCAAGATAAAGTCTGGTGTGATATAAGCAGTTCCTTCCTGCGTGTTTGCAAAGCCACCTCCAGGTTTTGGATTTAGTTTAGAAATCTCCTTAAAGGCTAGTTTCAAATCTTTTTCATTTACTTCTAATTCTCGTTGAATTTTATCAAAGTTTTTAGTGCTAAAAGATTGATATTGCTGACTCAATATCGTTTTCGCCAGCAAAACACTTGTGCTTTCTGTCTTTCTTCTTAATTGAAGCAACAGGCATTCTTGTAGTTTTTGTGCGCCTACTCCTGCAGGATCTAATGATTGCACTACTTCTAAAACAGGAAATAAATCTTGTTCACTTATCTGCATGTTTTGCTTGAAGAGCAAATCATCACTAATAGCGTATAAATCTCTAGCTAAAAATCCATTATCATCTAAACAACCAATAAGAAAAGTTGCTAAAAAAGATTCTTCTTCATTGAGATTTTGTAAGGGTAATTGTTTGAGTAAAAATTCTTGAAGTGTTTCTTCTCTTTCAGCTATTACAGGCCTGTTCTCTTCTTGAGTATGTTGTGATCTGTGGTTTGAAGTGTATTCGTTCTCCCAATTTTCCTCCTCACTTTCTTCAAGTGCTGGATTATCCTCTAACTCTTCTTCAATACGTTTTTCTAGAGATACAATAGGAATTTGCAACAAGCTCAAAAACTGTATTTGCTGTGGCGACAGCTTCAGTTGTTGGTTTTGTTGTAATCGCTGTTTTTGCATTTATTGATTTTTAAAAGGCCGCATTTTGCGGAGTACGCGGAAAGGCAATCACATCACGCACATTCTTCATTCCTGTCACAAACATGATGAGTCGTTCGAACCCTAATCCAAAACCGCTGTGTGGACAAGTTCCAAATTTTCGTGTTTCCAAATACCACCATAGCTCCTCTTGACACACATCCATCTCATCCATTCTAGCTTGTAGTTTATCTAAGCGCTCTTCTCTTTGTGAGCCACCTATAATTTCACCAATTCCAGGGAATAGAATGTCCATGGCGCGAACCGTTTCGTCATCTTCATTCATACGCATGTAAAAGGCTTTAATCCCTTTTGGATAGTCGGTTAATATTACAGGTTTTTTGAATTTTTTCTCAACCAAATAACGCTCGTGTTCTGATTGCAAATCTGTTCCGAACCCTTCAATCAGGTATTGGAACTTCTTCTTTTTATTTGGTTTAGAGTTGCGTAAAATAATGATTGCTTCGCTGTATGTTAATCGTTCAAAGTCATTCTCTACAACAAATTTCAATCGCTCAATCAGTCCCATTTCCGATTTCTGCTCTTGCGGTAAGTTTTTCTCTTCATCTATTAGTCGCTTATCTAAAAAAGCTAAATCTTCAAGACAAGTGTCTAACACGTATTGAATACAGTATTTTAAGAACTCTTCTGCTAAATCCATATTGTCATCTAAGTCAGCAAAAGCAACCTCTGGTTCAATCATCCAAAACTCTGCTAAGTGGCGAGAGGTGTTGGAGTTTTCAGCACGGAAAGTAGGTCCAAAAGTGTATACCTCTCCAAATGCCATAGCCCCTAACTCAGCCTCTAATTGCCCTGAAACAGTTAAGTTGGTTTTCTTTCCAAAGAAATCTTGTGATTCATCTACCTTGCCATCCTCTCCTTTTGGCGGATTATCCATGTCAAGACTTGTTACTTGAAACATTTCACCGGCTCCTTCTGCATCTGCTCCTGTAATAATTGGTGTGTGCATATATACAAAGCCTTTGTTATTGAAGAATTGGTGGATGGCAAAAGCAAGCGTATGACGAACTCTAAAAACAGCACTAAAAGTGTTGGTTCTAAAACGAAGATGTGCTTTTTCACGCAAAAAATCTAAACTATGTTTTTTAGGTTGAAGCGGGTAATTTTCAGGGTCAGCAGCACCTAAAACATCAATTTTTTCGGCAGTAATTTCTACTTTTTGTCCACTTCCTTGCGACTCTACCAACGTTCCACCTACAGAGATACATGCGCCTGTGGTGATTTTCTTCAATAGTTCTTCATCAAAATTTTCTGCTTCAGCAACTATTTGGATACTGTTGATGGTTGAACCATCGTTCAGTGCAATAAATGATACATGCTTACTTCCTCTTCGAGTACGAACCCATCCCTTCACATTGACTGTATGACCCACCTTGTCGGCCTGTAAAAGCGTGCTAATTTTTGTTCGTTTCATCCTTGAATTTTCATTTGTTGCAAAGATATAAAACTAAATGGTTCCTCTAGGGATTATAAATCACAGGAAACAAAAAATATAAAAAACGTTTCCTTCGTATAAAAAAGCATAATTTTGCAACCCTATGGAGAAGAAAGAAAGAATAGTTAATGGTGCTTTAGAACTCTTCATGCGTATGGGTGTAAAGAGCGTGAATATGGACGAAGTAGCCACTAATTTAGGCATCTCTAAAAAGACCTTATACATTCATTTTGACAACAAGCAAGACCTAGTTCACCATTGTTTTCAGAGGCATTACGATTTAGTATCTGAAATGATAAATACTTCAGCAGTTCAATTCGAAAATGCTATTGATGAGCTTTTTGCAATTGATGAGAGTTGTTCTTTAGTCATGAAACAAACCAATCCTTTTTTGTTGGGTGAATTAAAGCGATATTATCCTAATACATGGGCTTTAATTGAGCAGTTAAAACAAAAGGTACTGTTTAATATTATGAAGAATAACCTCAACAAAGGAGTTGAACAAGGTATTTACAGAAAGCAAATTGATGTGGGTATCATTGCTAAGCTAATGATTAGTAGAATAGACGCTTTGGTCAATGACAAACTTTTTCCATTGACGCACTACGATTTTAGAAAATTACTTACAGAAAATAGAATTTATCACATTCGAGGAATTGCAACTCTAAAAGGTATTAACTATTTAGAACAAAAAATCAATGAAGAATAATTTATTATTAATCGCTATCCTTATAGCGTTTACTGCGTCTGCTCAACAACGCTTATCTGTTACAGAAGCACAAGAGTTAGGTTTACAAAATAATATTAAGATTAAAAATGCTAAGCTAGAAGTTTCCCTTGCCAAGAAAAAAGTAATGGAAACTATTGGCATTGGTTTGCCCAAGATAAATAGCGAAGTGAATTGGCAACAGTTTTTAGAGATTCCTACAACGGTTGTTCCTGCTAATATGTTTGTGCCAACAGCTCCTGAAGGCGAGTATTCCGAATTGCAGTTTGGTACAGAGCATAATTCTACGGCATCTATTACAGCTTCACAACTTCTATTTGATGGCAGTTATATCGTAGGGCTAAAAGCTTCTGCCATTTACAAGAGCCTATCACAACAATCTTTGCAATTGACCGAGCAGCAAATTCAAGATAGTATAGCAGCGGCATACTACAATGTGTTGGTGGCAGAAGAAAGAAAAGATTTTTTGAAGCTAATTGCCGAAATACATCAGGGCATTTTAGATGAGTTACAAGCTCGTTATGACTTGGGAATGGTCGAGGATTTAGATGTAGATAGAATGGCACTCACACTTTCTAATATGGAAATTCAATCCAAAAATATGGAAAGAATGACAGAAGTGGCTTATTTATATTTGAAGTTAATATTAGGCATTTCACTTGAAGAAGAATTAGTGCTTACGGACAGTTTACCTAC
>CAXDKI010000081.1:0-4279 GCA_963990215.1 uncultured Flavobacteriales bacterium
AACTACATCTGCTTGACTTTTTCGAATAGCAAAGGTAATCTTACAATTAATTTGAAAATCTTGATTGATAACTTCTAGTGATTTATCCTTCACCAAGCGCATTACCTCATTCATTTGAGGATATTGAAAAGCTACTTCATAAATTTCTTTCACAAAGTGTTTTTCTATTGTTATTTGCTTTAAAGCATCTGCAGCAGCTGTACGATAAGCAGTAATAAGACCGCTTACACCTAGTTTAACACCGCCAAAATAACGCACTACAACAATTAGAATATTGGTTAAGTCTTTGGATTGTATTTGACCTAGTATTGGTTTTCCGGCGGTATTTGTAGGTTCACCATCATCATTTGCTCGCCAAGCTGATTTATCTGGATACAGGGTGTATGCATAGCAATGGTGTCTTGCTGCGTATTCTTTTTTACGGATTTCCTCCAAGCGCTCTTTAATATCTTCTTCTGAAAACACAGAAAAAGCATAGGCAATAAACTTGCTTCCTTTTTCTTTGTAAAGCCCCTCACTAGTGTTGGTGGGCATATAGTAAGTGTCTTCAAACAGCATTATCTGAAGTAGGTTTTCAATTGATCAGTTGCTATTTTTTCTCTTTTAGCCAGAGAGCAGTTTAATTCAGGAGCTTTTATGCCACTTCCTAGTTTAGTGGGAGCGGTAAATACTCTCGCTTCATCCCACAAATCTGCATCAATAAAGGTTTGTATTGTTTTGCTTCCGCCTTCAATAATAAGGGATTGTATATTTTGTTGATAGAGTGCGTCACAAATGCTTTTGGCTAGATTATTAAAGTCTACCTCAAGCTGATTATCTTCTATTGATTTTTCCGTTAAAAAAAAAGTACTTGCTTGTTCATCAAAGATTGATAAGTTAGGCGATAATCGTAAGTTTTTATCAAGCACAAAACGAATAGGGTTTTTGCCTTTTACCTCACGAACGGTGAGTGAAGGATTATCTTTAATAGCGGTTTCAGTGCCAACTAAAATGCCCATTTCTTCAGCGCGCCATTGGTGCACTATTTTTTTAGATTCAGCAGAAGTCATCCAAAAAGCTTCTGTTTGATTTTCAGGAGCAATAAAGCCATCTGCAGACTCAGCCCATTTAAGAATGATGTAAGGGCGTTTTTCTTCATGAAAAGTGAAAAAGCGTTTATTGAGTTCTCTACTTTCTTTATTCAGAACTCCACTTATTACTTCAATCCCTTGAGCCTTCATTTTTTTAATCCCTTTTCCGCTTACTTCTGAGAACGTGTCTACGCAGCCAATGACTACTTTATGGATGTTGTACTCAATTATAAGATTTGAGCAGGGTGGTGTTTTACCAAAATGCGCACAAGGTTCTAGGTTGACATAAAGGGTAGAGGAGCGTAGCAATGATTTGTCTTGCACACTATCTACAGCATTTACTTCTGCATGTGCTTGACCGAATTGCTCGTGGAAACCTTCTCCGATAATTTTGCCATCATGCACAATCACACAGCCAACCATGGGGTTAGGGGCTGTATTAGCTCTTCCTTTTTGAGCTAATTCCAAACATTTTTGCATGTAAAATTCGGCTGTTGTCACGCTCCAAAAATAAGTAAATTGCACGGATGAAATTCGTGAGAGATATAAACCTATTTTTCCTGGAAAAATTAACTCCTATTTACGGAGAACAGGAAGCTAATAGCATGGCTTACTGGAGTATAGAAAGTGTGCTAGGGCTCAGTAAGTCAGATTGCATTCTGCAGCAAGATGCAGCCGTTAGCGAAACTCAAAAACTAAAATTGCTCAAAATTGTTAGTCGACTAGTAGAAGAGGAACCTTTGCAATATATATTAGGAACTGCTGAATTTATGGGTTTGGAGTTCAAAGTGAATAAGTCCACCTTAATTCCAAGACCAGAAACGGAGGAGTTGGTTCATTGGGTTTTGCAAGAAGAGTTCACATCTGTATTAGACATAGGGACGGGTAGTGGGTGCATAGCAATTTCTTTAGCAAAACAGTCGAAAGCCAGTTTAAGCGCATTAGATTCTTCAAAAGAAGCATTAGAAGTAGCCAAAGGGAATGCAAAAAATAATGAAGTAGTTATTGACTTTATACATGCAGATGTCTTACAAAAGACAGTTTTACAGCAGACTTTTGATGTTATTGTAAGTAATCCACCTTATGTTTTGGAAAGTGATAAGAAGTTGATGCATTCAAATGTGCTGAAACATGAGCCACACACAGCTTTGTTTGTTCCTGATAAAGAAGCGCTAGTGTTTTACAATTTCATTACTGATTTTGCGCAAAATCACTTAAATGAAAATGGAAAATTGTTTTTCGAAATAAACGAAAACAAAGGAGAAGAAGTTTTGCAATTGCTTCAAGAAAAAGGCTTTAGTAAGCTAGAATTAAGAAAAGATATGCAGGGCAAAGATCGTATGGTAAAAGCCATTTGGAAAATGTAAATTAGCCAACCTATGAATGTTTCCGAACGCATACAATTTTTAAGAACAGAACTTCGTCAGCACAACCATAGTTACTATGTGTTGGATAAACCAACGATTAGCGATTTTGAATTCGACAAATTGTTAGAGGAACTCATCCATTTGGAAAACAAAAATCCTGAGTTTTTTGACCCTCATTCGCCCTCACAAAGAGTGGGGGGTGAGGTGAGCAAAAGCTTCAATACAGTAAAACATCAGTACCCAATGCTTTCTTTGGGGAATACCTACTCTGAAGAAGAGTTACGAGACTTCGATAAGCGTATTCATAAATTGGTAGAGGATCAAATTGAATATGTCTGTGAGTTGAAGTATGATGGAGTCTCCATTTCTTTAACCTATGAAAACGGTCAGTTAACACAAGCGCTTACTAGAGGAGATGGAACACAGGGGGATGATGTGACCACCAATGTGAAAACGATTAAATCAATTCCTTTACAGTTGCAAGGAGGTTACCCTTCACTCTTTGAAATAAGAGGGGAAATATTTATTCCACACGCTGGTTTTGAAGCGATGAATGCTGAGCGCGAACAAGCAGGTTTGGAAACTTTTGCTAACCCAAGAAATACAGCTTCAGGAAGCTTAAAAATGCAGGATAGCAAGGAGGTTGCTGAGCGACCTTTAGACTGCTTTTTATACCATATGCTAGGGAAGCAAATACCATGTGATTTACATTATTACAACCTAGAGGCAGCCAAGAGCTGGGGCTTTAAAGTTCCTAGCGAAACAGAATGTTGCAAGGATATTGATGCTGTTATTCGCTTTGTGCAAAAGTGGGATGCGCTACGCCACGATTTACCTTACGATATTGATGGTATTGTCATTAAGGTAAACAGCTTACAACAGCAGGAACAAATGGGCTTTACAGCCAAATCTCCAAGGTGGGCTATTGCTTATAAGTTTAAAGCAGAACAAGCGTTAACAACCTTAAACGAAATCACATATCAAGTAGGGAGAACAGGCGCCATCACGCCTGTAGCTAACCTAGAACCGGTTTTATTGGTAGGAACCGTTGTGAAGCGAGCTTCTTTACACAATGCAGACCAAATTGCCAAATTAGATATTAGAGAAGGAGATAAGGTTTATGTGGAGAAAGGAGGGGAGATTATCCCTAAGATTGTAGGAGTAGAAAAACAAGATAGAGATCTGTTTTCTCAACCAACTTTTTTTATAACAGAATGTCCAGAGTGCGCTAGTGAGTTGATTAGATCAGAAGGAGATGCTAAACACTATTGTCCAAATAGTGAAAAGTGTCCTCCGCAGATAAAAGGAAAATTCGAGCACTTTATCAGTAGAAAAGCTATGAATATTGATGGTTTAGGGCCAGAGACAATTGAGCTGCTTTTTAATGAAGGTTTAATACAAACTATACCTGATTTATATGAGTTAAAAATGCATGATCTTTTACCGCTTGAAAGAATGGCGGAGAAGTCTGTAGAGAATTTTTTAAAAGGCTTAGAAGCATCCAAACAAATCCCTTTTGGGCGCGTGTTGTTTGCTTTAGGTATTAGGTATGTTGGCGAAACAGTAGCTAAGAAATTAGCGAAACACTATCAGAATATGCAAGCGTTGCTAGATGCTTCTCAAGAAGATTTAGAAAATGTAGAAGAAATAGGCGAGAAGATAGCCGAAAGTGTAGTGCTTTATTTTGCTGATGAAAGCAATAGAAACATTGTGCAGCGATTAGCAAAACACGCTTTACAAATGGAAGTTGGAGAAGAAGATAAAGCAGTTTCTAATGCTTTGCAGGGAGCTTCTATTGCTGTCTCTTATACACATCTGACGCTGCCGACGATACTCCTTGTG
>CAXDKI010000082.1:0-4274 GCA_963990215.1 uncultured Flavobacteriales bacterium
CTCAACCGCTATTTCCTCTTTAATATCATTAGATATCTTTTTACCGTCTAGAATTTTCATAGTTTTTATTATCTCATTCCTGGAATCCCACCTCTTCCTTTCATCATTTGCATCATCTGCTTGGCGCCACCGCCCTGCATCATCTTCATCATCTTACCCATTTGTCCAAACTGCTTAATCAATTGATTGACCTCTTGAATAGAAGTTCCCGATCCATCAGCAATTCGCTTTCTTCTACTTCCATTTAGTAATTGCGGATTAGTACGCTCTTCTGCAGTCATGGAATGAATAATAGCTTCAATTCCTTTGAAAGCATCATCATCAATATCCATACCTTTGATTGCTTTACCCATTCCAGGAATCATACCCATCAAATCCTTCACATTACCCATCTTCTTAATTTGCTGAATCTGCTTTAGGAAATCGTCAAAACCAAATTGATTTTTCGCAATCTTCTTCTGCATTTCACGAGCTTCCTGCTCATCAAACTGCTGTTGTGCACGCTCAACCAAAGAGATAACATCTCCCATTCCCAAAATACGATTCGCCATACGGTCTGGATGAAAAACATCCAAACCATCCATCTTTTCACTAGTTCCGATAAACTTAATTGGTTTATCTACAACCGACCGAATAGTTAAGGCAGCACCCCCTCGAGTATCACCATCTAATTTCGTGAGAACTACCCCATCAAAATTCAAGCGATCATTAAAGGATTTGGCAGTATTTACAGCATCTTGCCCTGTCATAGAATCTACCACAAACAAGATTTCATTTGGATTGATAGCTGACTTCACTGCTGCAATTTCTTGCATCATCTCTTCATCTACAGCCAAGCGACCAGCCGTATCAACTATCACTACGTTATGACCATTGGATTTTGCATGCTTGATAGCTGCCTGCGCAATCTCAACAGGTTTTTTGTTTTCTCTGTCTTGATATACATCTACACCTACCTGTTCGGCCAACACACCAATCTGATCAATCGCTGCTGGACGATATACATCACAAGCAACTAATAATGGGCGCTTGTTTTGTTTAGACTTCAAGAGCAATGCTAACTTTCCTGAAAAAGTGGTTTTACCAGAACCCTGTAAACCCGCAATCAAAATAACCGTTGGACTGCCCTCTAAGTTGATTTCCGAATGCTTACTCCCCATCAATTCTGCTAACTCATCACGCATGATTTTTGTTAGCAATTGTCCTGGCTCTACAGCTGTTAAAACTTGTTGTCCAAGCGCCTTTTCTTTTACCGTATTGGTAAACTTCTTAGCTGTTTTAAAATCCACATCGGCTGCTAAAAGCGCTTTACGGATTTCTTTCATTGTCTGCGCTACATTGATTTCGGAAATACTTCCGTGTCCTTTCAGGACTTTAAACGCTTTATCTAATTTTTCCGATAGATTTTCAAACATATCTACATTCTATTTGGAACTGCTACTCCTAGTAAGCCCATTCCTGTTTTAATCACCTCTGCTACTTTGTGAGACAAAGCTACTCTAAAGGCAATTTGTTCTTCATTATCACCTACCAAAATAGGCGTGTTTTGATAATACCCATTGTACTCTTTTACCAAATCGTAAGTGTAGTTGGCTATAAGTGCGGGGCTATACTGATCTGCCGCTTCCTGAATAGTTGCAGGAAACTCCAATAATAACTTGATGATTTCTTGTTCTTTATCCAATATTTTTACATCCGATGCAAAAACCGTTTGCTTACCATGCTTACGCAACATAGATTGAATTCTAGCATGCGTATATTGTATAAATGGCCCTGTATTTCCATTGAAATCAATCGATTCCTCTGGATCAAACATCATACGTTTTTTAGGGTCAACCTTTAACATGAAGTATTTCAATGCACCTAATCCTATATGCTCATACAAAGCATTAGACTCCTCCTTATTCATGCCATCAAGTTTGCCCAACTCTTGCGCAATAGATTGTGCAGTATCCACCATCTCTTGCATCAAATCGTCAGCATCCACTACAGTTCCTTCTCTAGATTTCATTTTTCCACTTGGCAAATCGACCATACCGTAAGAAAGATGATAGCAGTTTTTAGCCCAATCGTAACCAAGTTTATCTAAAATTAAAAACAAAACTTTAAAGTGATAATCCTGCTCGCTTCCTACCGTATAGACCATGTTAGAAAAGCCAAAATCATCATGTCTTTGAATAGCTGTACCGATATCTTGGGTCATATAAACAGCCGTTCCGTCAGATCGTAATATTAGTTTTTCATCCAATCCCTCAGCTGTTAAGTCAATCCAAACAGAACCATCTTCTCTTTGATAGAAAATTCCTTTATCCAAACCCTCTCTAACTACTTCTTTTCCTAATAAATAGGTATTGCTTTCGTAATAGTTTTTATCGAAATCTACTCCTAGTCTATCGTGAGTAACTGTAAAACCATCATATACCCAGTTATTCATCTTCTCCCAAAGTGCATAAACGCTAGGTTCTTTCGCTTCCCATTGACGAAGCATCTCCTGCGCTTTCAAGAAAATGGGCGCTTGTGTAGCTGCCTTTTCCTCGCTGATTCCTTTCGCAATTAAGTCAGACTGTTCAGCTCTAAAGTGCTTCTCAAACTTCACATAGTACTTTCCTACTAAGTGATCTCCTTTTACTCCTGCACTTTCCGGAGTTTCATGCTGACCGAAAAGTTGCCAAGCAACCATCGATTTACATATATGAATTCCTCTGTCATTGATGATTTGAACCTTCTTTACATTTTTACCACTTGCTTTAATGATTTCAGCAACAGAATATCCTAAAAGATTATTTCTGATATGTCCCAAATGCAAAGGTTTATTGGTGTTTGGTGAACAGTACTCTACTATAAAAGTTGGAGCATATTCTGAAACTTGTACTATTCCGTAATTTTTAGCTTTGCAAAGAGTTTTGAATTGTGACAACCAATAGCTTTTATCTATAGATAAATTCAAAAATCCCTTCACCACATTGTAACAACAAACCTCGGACACTTGTGCTTGTAGGTGCTGTCCTAATTCTTCCGCTGTTTGCTCAGGTTCTTTTTTAGAAGCACGCAAAAAAGGAAACACAACCAATGTGATGTCTCCATCAAAATCTTTTCGTGTTTTTTGAAATTGTATACTTTGCCCTTCTACTCCGTAAAGCGATTGCAATGCTTTTTCAACAGCTGTATGTAGTAATTGTTCTATCATCCTTGTGGTAAAAATATCTCAGCCATCATACATCTAGCACTCCCTCCACCACATGCCTCTATAGTGTCTAAGGAACTAGAAATAATTGGACAATGTTTTTTGATTGCTGCAACTTGCGCATCAGTTAAACTTTCGTGTGCCGATTTTGACATCACCAAATACGGTTGATCACCCATTACCTGTAACATATTGCCTGCAAATCGGTGTTTTTGCGCTTCAGAAATTTCAATAATTTCTTTTCCTGTTTTAGTCAAGAAATCTATCACTTTTTGGCGTTCTTCTGAATCGTCAATTGTATCTAGACAAACAATTGCAAAATCGTTTGCCACACACATCATTACATTGGTGTGATAAATTGCTAGTCGCTCTCCATTCACATCTTGATTGGCTGTAAAACAAACAGGCTCATAACCAAACTCATCGCAAAACTGAATAACAGCTTGCTCATCTGTACGAATAGAGATAGCGGAATAGCACAGCTTATTTTCTCTATCCAAAATCATACTTCCTGTTCCTTCCAAAAATTTATCGTGCTCCTCAAACTCGGTAAAATCTTTAATTTCCTCAATTTGAAAACCATAATCATCTATCAATGTTTCAAGGATATCTTCTCTACGCTCGTATCTTCTATTTTCTGCGCACATAGGATACAGACCAACCACAGCATTTCCATGAAAAGACACCCAGTTATTAGGAAAAATAGAATCTGGAGTATCGAGATCTTTAGTGTCTGGAATCACTACCACATTTACGCCTTTAGCTCGTAACTTCTCCACAAAACTATTAAACTCTTGCAATGCGTTTTCTTGTACTTGTGCAGGAGTCAGCTCTTTCATTACTTGTTGGTAATAATTATTAACAGCTGTTTGCTCGTTGTATCGAAAACCAAAAGGCTGTATCATCATGATATGATTTGTAATCTGACTCATTTATTTTCTTCTTAAAGGCATGGTGGAACAACGCAATAAACCTTCCATTTTTGCAATTTCAGCATAAGGAACTTCCTCTACTTGAAAACCTCTATTTCTTAACTCACTATTCAATCGAACAAACCCTTTTTCTGAAATAATCACCTTTGGTGATATAG
>CAXDKI010000083.1:0-4238 GCA_963990215.1 uncultured Flavobacteriales bacterium
GTCTGATAACGCCTTAAAAAACCTACCCAGACCAGATGTGTTGTTGTACCTTCATTCGGATGTAAACCGTCTGCAAGCAAATATTCGTAAAAGAGGTAGAGATTACGAACAGAATATATCGGATGAATACCTTCTGCAGATTCAGGAACGATACTTTGATTATTTCAAGAAACAAAAAGATTTCCCAGTAATTATAATAGATGTGAGTAAGGTAGATTTTGTGGATGATGCTCTGGTGTATCAACAGATGGTTTCCTTATTGGAAAAGGAATATAAGGTCGGATTGCACCGTATTTCCTTAGCATAAAAAAAGGCAACCTAAAAGTTGCCTTTTTTATGCTAAAGAAATTTTTAATTACTCAATTGTAATTCCAGTAAATTCAATATCGTTTTGTGCTTCGGATTTCAAACTGGCATCTAAAGCAAAAGCCTTGTTTAGGTTATCTATAGCTAAGGCATTGTCTCCAGAACGAGCAGCAGAAACTGCGTTTAAGTAATGAGCAGAAGCTGTAACAGCTGTAGTAGTAACATTATTTCCGTTCATGATTTTAGCCAATGTAGCATTATAACTGTTTCCGTTTAATTTGCTTACAGCTCCTTTATAATCTCCTTGACGAATATCTAGCATTCCTTGGTTAACTGCAGCAGCATTTCCTTGATCGAATAAAGCTTGAGCTTTATCAATGTTTCCTTCCCATGCAGCGATGATTCCATAGTTTTCTAAAATAGGGTCTTCGTTAGCAGAAATAGCGTTTGCTTTATCTAGCCATGTTTTTGCTTGGGCTACATCACCATTAGCAAGGTGTAAAGCTGCGATGTTGTTAAACCCTCTGTAATCGTTAGGAAACTGTGTAGTTGCTGTTGTGTAAATAGCCATGTCTTTATCCGTAATCTCAGCAGCAAACAATAATTCTTTGTTGTCTAACTCAGTAGGGTTCTCAGTTGCTAAAGCAGCAATTTCTTCATCCGTTTTCTTTGGTTGATATGCGCGTAATGTAATGGTTGCTTTTCTTAGTTTAGGTAGTACATCATCCTCTAAAGCATCGTAAATCTCTGCCATATCACGAATTGCCTCCTCTCTTTTTTGAGGGTCGTTTTGGCTGCGAACAATATTCAGTACCTTACTCTTGTCTTTCATTTGAGAAGCCTTTACTAAGGAGTTAAATCCTCCCCAATCTTCACCTTTAGATGATTGGATGTAAATATCGTTGTTTCGTGCACCATCTACTTTTAAGCTTCTTAATAATTGCTTAGTGTAGTTGAATGTTGACTTGGCTCTGTTGTCAGATACTTTATCGTTAACATCTAGCGTTCCTTCTGGAGAAGCAAAAGAAGAGATTTCAATACTATGTGTTTTGTAACCTAATTTTGCGAATTCTTTCAAACGCTTCATGTCGTCAGAACTCTTTTGAGAGTAGCGAACATTGGATTGGTTTACTGAGAAGTAAATAGTAGCTGTTTCTTCTAAAACAGTTTCTTGCTCGTAAGTGTGTGCTGCAATAGCAGGAACTTCGTTATTAGCAACACGAGTTGCAGTTGCCATTACGCCTTCTGCAATTTTTTCTGTTCCTAAGCTTTTTGTTTTATCATTTAAGGTAGCTGTTGCAGTAGCAAATAAATCAGCAGCAAGCATGTCGCTAGAGTAATTTATAACATCGCTAAAGCTAAATTTACCACCTGTGACATAGCCGATTGTAATTCCGTTACTTGAAACTTTTTCGCCTTGTAGTGTGATAGATTTGAAAGCTGATTCTCCGCCTTCCCAAACTAATTTAGGAGTGAAGCTCATAGTAGCACTTTTATTGAAGTATTTTTCAGGTACAGTAACATCTAATTCAATCGCTACTTTTCCGCCGTGCACTTCTACTTCTGTTGGTGTTATAGTATAATCTATGCTTTCAAATTTTGAAATCATAGAAGATAGCCCGCAGCTATTCAGAACAAATGCAATAGCTACAATCAAAGGCAATCCCATGTTTTTTCTTTTTTTCATTACTAGATAGTATGGTTTAATTCTAATTAAACGCAAAGATATACAAAATAGCATACTCACTCTCTTAAAAAACAGGACTTTTCAATGCTATTTTGTTGATAAGTGAACTTGTGTAATTGATTGGAAAACATTCCTTAATTTTGTCATAAATATTTTTTAGATGAAAAATCTTTTTCTTTTGCTTTGTTTGCTTCTATCTTTATTTGCATTTGCTCAGGATGCTTCATTTCAATCAACTAGTCAGTTAAATAGTTGGAATGTAGGTCTTGGATTTGGTCAGGTGCAGTTTTATGGTGATATTAAAGAGTATGATTGGTATCCTGCTAAAGTGGGGTCGTTTAATGAAATGCGTTTTGGAGCCGATGTCTCAGCTTTAAAAATGCTTAACAATTTATACGGGTTTAATATTTCTTTAAATAGAGGAGGTTTTGCAGGTATTAGAAGAAAAGGAGGGGAGTGTGCGGGGTGTAATACAGGACATAATCCTTTGCTAGACACGATGTCAGTGAAGTTTGAAGGCGACTATTGGATGGGTGATGTGAGTTTAGTGTATAATTTGTCAAATCTTCAAATAAAGACCAATAACCCTTTTGGTAAAAAGTGGTTGCTTTTAGGAGAGGCAGGTGTAGGACTTATTGCGTTCAGAACCTTGCAAACAGAATTACATAGTAACATTCTCGTTGCTTCGAGAGGTTATGATGATTTCCCAAGAATGAGTGTCGACACCATTAAAGCAAAAGCAAGGCAAACAGAGTCTCTTTTTAAGCTAGGACTGACGGGAAAGTATCGATTAAATGACAAGATAGATTTAACAGCATCTGCTAAATATTATCAAGCATTTACAGATTTATTAGATGCTACGGCTGTTTCAGGAAAAGATATTAATGGAGCAAAAAATGATCAGTTTATATATTTTTCTCTGGGTGTTTCTTATAAGCTGGGAAGTAAAAAGCAGTCGGTAGAATGGTATAGTCCACTTGATAAAATGTATCATTCGCAGAAGAAAGTTCATAAACAAATTGATGGCTTAATTAAAGATTCCGACGGAGATGGGGTAGCCGATCAATTTGATAAAAACCCCGAAACTCCTGAAGGTGTTTCTGTAGACGGAAGCGGTAATGCCTTAGATGTCGATATGGATGGAGTGGCGGATTATTTAGATGTAGACCCTTTTACTAATAAGGGTGCTTCTGTAGATGAGTTTGGAAAAGAGTTGGATGATGATGGAGATGGAATACCAAATAGTCAAGACTTAGAGCCAAACACAGAGGCGGGAGCTTTGGTAACCCCTCAAGGCATTACACTTAAAGGTATGGGAGGAGTGTCTTCTTCTTTTTTACCATCTGTTTACTTTTCGTCAGGAAGTGTGAGTTTACGACATGAAGACATTAAGCAATTAGCAACTGTAGCAAAAACATTAAGAAACAATCCAGATGTGAATTTGCTTGTGATAGGGCATGCTGATAGTCATGGAGATGTATATACAAATCATCAATTGGGATTGGATAGAGCTAATGTGGTTATCAAGCATCTAAAAGATGTGTATGGACTCGATGTAAATAGGTTTATAGCTGATTCGAAAGGAGAAACTATACCTTTAGCTTTAACTCCAGCTATTCAGGTTGAGATAGAAGGAAGAGGGATTACGATAAATGATTATTTATCAGAAATAAACCGAAGAGTCGATTTCGAAATCGCTGATTAAAAAAAAATCCTGCATTTGCGGGATTTTTTATGCTTGTAGTTTTTGATAGAAGTCCCAGATTATAACTCCAGAACTTACCGATATATTTAGGGAATGCTTGGTGCCGTATTGTGGAATTTCAATAACTGTATCACTTGCGCTTACAATGGTTTGTTCTATACCTTTTACTTCGTTTCCGAATACTAATGCGTATTTATTGTCTTTTTGCGGAGCGAAATCATTTAGCATAACCGCTTTATCAGCTTGTTCAATACTGACAATGTGATAACCATCTGCTTTCAGATCTTTGATGCAGTCTATGCTGTTAGTGTAATGCTGCCAGTTAACAGATTCACTAGCACCTAATGCAGTTTTTCTAATTTCCTTATGTGGTGGGGTTGGTGTGATGCCACACAAATAAATTTTCTCTACTAAAAAAGCATCTGAAGTTCGAAAAACAGAACCTACATTGTGCGCACTTCTAACATTGTCGAGTACAATTAAAAGGGGTGTTTTCTTACTAGGCTTGGGAGTGGGGGCACTTTATCCATGGTGATAAAG
>CAXDKI010000084.1:0-4208 GCA_963990215.1 uncultured Flavobacteriales bacterium
TACACAAGGAGTATCGTCGGCAGCGTCAGATGTGTATAAGAGACAGATTACGCTCCGCTTTGATGCCTCGCATGATTTTTGGGAGTTGACACAACATGCTGGCAGCCATGTTTCCATTTTTTGGATAGCGAATTTCGTATCCAGGAAGCTTAATAAAATGGTGCTTAGGAAATTCCTGCATTAGTAAATTTAGTGGACGACCATCGGCAGCAAAAACAACTTCATAGTCATTAGCTTCTAAAGCCTTGGCAATAGGGATACAACGTGTAGCGTGTCCGAGCCCCCAATCTAATGGGGCTAAGAGTATGCGTTTTTTCTTTTTCACGCTTCAAAAATAGCCCTATTTTTGTCCAAAATCAGAAACATTGGCAAAGAATAAGTTGCGCAAGTTTGCAGAAATGGAAACCTACTCACATGTATTTCAGCCTGAATTGGAGGAGATGAAAGAAGGCTTTGGGATGAAGGGAAAGTGGAAAAAGGAATTCTTTAAAAATGATAATCCACTTGTGTTAGAATTGGGTTGTGGAAAAGGAGAGTACAGTGTTGGATTGGCTAAAAAATATCCAAACAAAAACTTTTTAGGAATCGATATTAAAGGTTCGAGAATGTGGACGGGAGCTACACAGGCTAAAGAAGAATCTTTAGCTAATGTAGGGTTTTTACGTATGCGTATTGAGTTTATTGAATTGGCTTTTTCAAAAGGTGAAGTTGATGAGATTTGGATTACATTCCCCGATCCACAATTGAAAAAGCGAAGAGCTCAAAAGCGTTTAACTCATCCTTTATTTTTAAGTCGTTACAATTATTTGTTGCAAAAAGAAGGTGTAATACATTTAAAAACAGATAGTCAGTTTTTACACGGATACACCTTAGGTATTGTCCATGGTGAGGGACATGTTTTAGAAGACGCTGAACACGATTTATACAATGCAAAATTACAACGAGAGCATATGGAGATTCGCACGCATTACGAGCAAATTTACTTAGATAAAGGAATGCCGATTACCTACTGCCGATTTAAACTGAATTACTAAATTATTTCTCTAAAATTGAACATGAAGAATTAGCTTTTAAAAAGACTTAATTCATTCATTATACTAAGAGTGCATTTTCCTATCTTTGCAGTCTATGCAAATCACGAAAGAACAAGTCTTAAAAGCGTTGGGAACAATAACATTGCCAGGAGGAGGTGTTGATTTAGTTTCTGCAGGTGCTGTTACCAATGTTTTAGTTTTTGGAACAGAAGTAGTTCTAGAAGTGCAGATTGAGAATCCTACTTTACAATATAAAAAGAAGGTAGAAGTAGAGTGCTTGAAAGCTATCCATGAGCATGTATACGAAAAGGCAGATGTGAAGGTGAATATTACTGTTAATGCTTCGGAACAAAAAGTTGATAGGATTCGTGGAAACGAAATTCCAGGAGTGAAAAACATTGTAGCTATTGCCTCAGGAAAAGGAGGAGTCGGAAAATCGACTATAACAGCAAATTTAGCTGTTGCTTTAGCAGAGCAAGGTTACAAAGTAGGTTTAGTAGATGCTGATATTTACGGTCCTTCTATGCCAATTATGTTTGATTTGGAGAAAGCAAAGCCAACAGGGAAAGAGGTGGATGGCAAAAAGAAAATTGTTCCTGTAGAAAGTTATGGAGTTAAAATTCTTTCTATTGGCTTTTTTGCTAATATGGATCAGGCCGTAGTTTGGCGTGGACCTATGGCTTCCAAGGCTTTAAACCAATTGTTATGGGATGCTGACTGGGGTGATTTAGATTTTATGTTAATTGATCTTCCCCCTGGTACTGGAGATATTCATTTGTCCCTGGTGCAATCTATTCCGGTAACAGCAGCCGTTGTGGTTAGTACGCCACAAAATATTGCGTTGGCAGATGCTCGTAAAGGAGTGGCTATGTTCCAAATGGATAGTATTGGAGTGCCAGTGCTGGGCATTGTAGAAAACATGTCTTATTTTACTCCTGCTGAACTACCAGATAACAAATATTATATCTTTGGAGAAGGAGGAGCGCAGCAATTGGCACAACAATTAAATTTACCAGTGTTAGCAGAAATTCCATTGGTGCAATCAGTGCGTGAAGCATCAGATGCAGGAAGACCCGCTGTGCTACAAGGAGCAACGCCTGCCGCTATCGCATTTGCTAAAATGGCCGAAAATGTGGTAGAAGAATTGAATAAGAGAAATGTAAACTTAGCAGCAACTAAAAAAGTGGAAATTACTACAATGAGCGGTTGCTCTTCAAATAAATAGGTATGGGAATCATTACCGATGAAAACATTATCAATAAGATAGAGGAGGCCTTAACACAAGTGCGTCCCTATTTGGAGTCAGACGGAGGAGATATCCGTTTGGTAGAAGTAACCGATGATTATGTGGTGAAAGTGAAACTTCTAGGAGCATGTAGCGATTGTCAGGTTAGTGTTATGACACTAAAAGCTGGGGTAGAACAAGCGATTAAAAAAGTACTTCCTGAGGTGAAAGAAGTGGTTGATGTAGACAAAATTGAATCTTAAATGACTCAAGAAACAGTAGAAAAAGTAGTTATTTTCTTTGCAGGTGATTCCGGAGATGGAATTCAGCTGACAGGTACGCAGTTTACTAATACTACTGCTTTACACGGTAATGATTTAAGTACTTTCCCAGATTTCCCTGCAGAAATTCGTGCACCACAAGGTACTTTAGCTGGCGTTTCAGGATTTCAAATTTCTTTTGGGAGTACTGAGATTTATACACCTGGTGATGAGTGTGATGTTTTAGTAGTGATGAATGTGGCGGCACTAAAAGCAAATCTGAAAAGACTGAAAAAAGGGGGAGCAATCATCTTAAATTTAGATGGTTTTGATAAAAGAAATGTGAAACTCGCTGGCTTTTCAGAAGAACAGAATCCATTATTTGACAATTCTTTGGAAGGTTATCAAGTAAGTGAGATGAATGTAACTAAACTCACAAGAGAATGTTTAGTAGACTCTTTACTTGGAACTAAAGAAAAAGATCGCTGTAAAAACATGTTTGTACTTGGGTTTATCTATTGGATGTATAACCGTACTCTTGACCATACGATTCAATTTCTTTCTGATAAATTTAAGAATAAACCAGATGTTTTTGATGCTAATATAAAAGTATTGAAAGCAGGTTATAATTTTGCTAATACTTGTGAGGTCTCATCTGGTCGTTTCGAAGTAAAGCCTGCCAAAATGGCTAGCGGCACTTATCGCAACATTATGGGTAACCAAGCCGCTGCAATGGGTTTTATTGCTGGAGCACAACAATCAGGGTTAGATTTGTTTTACGGTTCTTATCCTATTACTCCGGCCTCTGATATTTTACATGAACTTGCGAAACATAAAAACTTTAAGGTTCGTTCTTTTCAAGCTGAAGATGAAATTGCCGCAATATCTGCAGCCATTGGTGCTTCATTTGGAGGTGCGCTTGGTGTCACAGCAACTTCTGGACCGGGTGTGGCCTTAAAAGGAGAAGCTATTGGTTTAGCTTTTATGTTGGAGTTACCTTTGGTTATTGTGAATGTACAAAGAGGAGGACCCTCTACAGGATTGCCAACTAAGACAGAACAAGCAGATTTATTACAAGCAGTTTATGGTAGAAATGGAGAGGCACCTGTGCCAATAATCTCGGCTTCGACTCCTTCTGACTGTTTCTCGGCTGCTTTAGAAGCTTGCCGTATTGCAATAGAACATATGACTCCTGTATTTTTCCTTTCTGATGGATATATTGCTAATGGAGCAGAGCCATGGTGTTTCCCACAGAGTAAAGATTTACCTAGCATTACACCTAAAATGGCAACAGCTAATACAGATTATTTACCATATAAAAGAGATGAGAAATTAGTACGTAATTGGGCTGTTCCAGGAATGGAAGGATTAGAACATCGCGTAGGTGGATTAGAAAAAGAAAATGAAACAGGAAATGTTTCTTATGATTCAGACAACCATCAAATAATGGTCAAAACAAGAGCTGAAAAAGTGGAGCGAATTGCTGATTTTATTCCAGATCAACAGTTAGATTCCGGAGCAGAACAGGCTAAAATTTTAGTAATTGGTTGGGGCTCTACCTATGGAGCCATTAAATCAGCTGTTAAAGAACTGTTAGCAGAAGGAAAATCTGTGGCACATGCACATTTAAGATATATCGTTCCATTCCCTAATAACTTAGGTAAACTGCTTGAAGGGTATGATCAAATC
>CAXDKI010000085.1:0-4193 GCA_963990215.1 uncultured Flavobacteriales bacterium
CGAGATCTACTCTTGGAGTATCGTCGGCAGCGTCAGATGTGTATAAGAGACAGCTCCAGCAACTTTCGAGTCGGCTGATTTTTATTCTGACCAACGATTTGATTTGATGATGGGAATTGATGAAATACACCCTTTGGTTCGTATTCGAGACCTTATGCGTAATCAGGGTTTTGAGAATAATTTCTTGATAGAAGATTTTGTCAATTTATCTCGATTACCATCAGATCAAGCAAAGCGGTTTTTAATGTGGATGTCGGCCGAAGGATTTTTAATTTACAATGGCACAACAGGGGAGGTACAGGTTAAAGATAGGGTGTATCGTTATTTAGCGGCTAAAGCTAAAAAGAAGGACTATGATGTTATTAACTTTGTCTCACAAAAACCTAAAGAAAACAGAAACGCATTACTTGATTTAAATACCATGGAATTAACCATTTATGGAGTAGATAATGTTTTCGTAAGCAATGTTCGAGATGTTATTGCTATTCCTAGAAATAAACAAATAGTGGTGAAGGAGAATAGAGACTTCTCAATGAGTGGTCGTTTAATTGCTGGTAATGGAGGTAGGTTCCGTATTAACTGCGAATCTATTGATTTTGATTATGACGATTTCAGGATGGAGTTCAAAGATGCCTCTACAGAAATTTGGATTCCGAATAACAAAGGTATTTATGATGAGAAAGGAAATCTTGCTTTAGAGCGTTTAGAGAGTGAAATAACTATTGCAAATGGAGAATTGTTAGTAGACACCAATATTAATAAATCAGGTATATGGAAAGAGGATTATCCAGAATATCCTATCATCCGTTCTTACGATAATTCTAAAGTATACTACGATAAGAAAGAGATATTTAGTGGGGTTTATAAGCGTGATAACTTCTTCTTTGAAGTAGATCCATTTGTGATTGACTCTTTGGATATTTATACTAGAGAATCTTTAAGTTTTCCAGGAGAGTTTTACTCTGCTGATATTTTACCTAATTTCCGACAAGAACTGCGTGTGCAGGATGACAATTCTCTAGGGTTTGTTATTCAAATACCTGAAGATGGATTTCCATTATATGTGGATAAAGGATTTTTCCATACAGGAAATCGTGTATCGTTGGATAAATCAGGTTTAAGAGGGGCAGGGCAATTTGATTATTTAACTTCTGTAACACAGTCTGAAGAATATATATTTTTTCCAGATTCTATGAATACACATGCTCAATCTTTCAATTTAACAAGAACGGTGAATGAAGCAGAGTTTCCTGCTGTAAGCGGAGAAACTATTTATGAGCATTGGGAACCATATAATGAGGTTTTATTAGTGCGTAGATTGGCAGATGATTTAGTCATGTATGATGCACAAGTATATTTAGATGGAGAGGTGTATCTTCGTCCAGATGGTTTAACAGGAGGTGGTTTAGTAAAAATGGAAGATTCTGAATTAACAGCAGTTCTATACTCTTTTCATCTAAACACTTTTGATTCTGACACCGCTGATTTCCGCTTAAATCGTTCAGATTTAGATGCAATTGCATTTGAGTCTGTTAATTTACAAACAGAAATTGATTTGATTCAACGAACAGGTACCTTCCAATCTAACGGATCGGGTTCGTTTGTTACTTTCCCCGAAAACTTGTACATCTGTTATATAGATCAACTCAAGTGGTTCATGGATAAAAGTCAGGTTGAGTTAGGCGCTTCTGAATTTGGTTTGGGATCTAAATTTGTTTCTGTTCACCCAGATCAGGATTCTTTAAGATTTGTTTCTACTGCTGCATCTTATAGTTTAAAAGATTATATCATTGAAGCAGGTGGTGTAGAGAAAATTGTAGTGGCAGATGCAGAGATTTATCCAAACGAAGGAAGTGTGACAGTAGAAACAGGAGCTTTTATGCAAACATTAGAAAACGCTACCCTATTGGTTAATAGAGATGAACGATTCCATCAGCTGTTTGATGCAACTATTAGCATACAGGGAAGGTACAGCTATACAGGTGAAGGCACTATTACTTATCAGGGTAGGAATGTGGATGAACAAAACATTCGTTTCACAAACTTAATGGTTCGTGATGAACAGACAATTGGAGAAGGAATGATTCCAGAAGAGATGAGGTTTGCCTTTAATCCTCAGTTTGGATTTAAAGGAGCTGTTCGATTGGAAGGAAATCATAAAGAATTGTTTTATGAAGGAGCATATCAAGTACGCCACGAGTGTAGTATCATACCAAATACTTGGGTGCAATTCAGTGCTTATGTAGGGTCGGAGAAAATGCAACTTCCTGTGGATGGTGTAAAAGACTTGAATGGAAATCCACTGCATATTGGTCCTGTGATGGCGCAAGACGCTATTTACCCAACTTTTCTATCTCCTTTAGCTGATGAATCTGATGCCTTGATGATGGAAGTGAAAGGAAACTTGTACTTCGACCACTCAAAAGATAGATTTGTAATTAAAGATGAAACCGATAGTTTAGGAAATGTCTTTACTATGAACAACACAGGATGTATAATGAAGGGAAATGGACAGTTTGATTTAGGTGCAAATCTAGGAAGGGTTAAAACATCCAATACAGGTGACTTTAATTATAATGCTATGAGTAACACCTTCTCAGCCAACACAATGTTGTCTGCTAATTTCTATATGAGTGATAAAGCAATGGATCAGATGGGGCAGGAGTTTGTTAATGACCCTATGGCTGATGAATTAGAAATGAGTGAACGATTTTATATCCCAGCATTTGACAGAATTTTGAAAGGGCAAGATTTAACTTTTGAATACGAGATGTATGGTGAGTTTGAGCGCCTTCCTAAAGAGTTGAAGAAGTCTTTATATTTCTATGATTTAGATATGGAGTGGAATCCTGAAACATCAGCATTTTTATCTAAAGGAATGTTGGGATTAGGAAATGTGAAGCATCATCAAGTAAACAAGCTTTATACAGGCTATGTAGAGTTGGATAAAGATCGTTCTGGAGATGAGTTTAGTATGTATTTAGAAACTGATATAGGTGATTGGTATTTCTTTACTTACTCTAATGAGTTGATGTTGACTCGTTCATCTTTAGATGATTATAATATTATGATTTTAGAGGTAAAAACAGGGCAGAAAAAAGCTCCTGCAAAGAAAGGTCAAACAGAATACCAATATGATTTAGCTTCAGAAGACGATGTTGATAACTTCAAAAAGCGCTTCTTTAGATAAAAGACAAACTTTGTAATTTGGTCAACCTTGATTACTACAACGAACATATTGCTTTTAATTTTAGCTTATTTGCTAGGGGCATTGCCTTTCAGTATCCTTGCAGGAAAACTGCTGAAAGGAATTGATATTCGTGAGTATGGAAGTGGTAATGCAGGAGCAACCAATACCTTTAGAGTACTTGGTAAGAAAGCAGGTATTCCTGTTTTATTTCTTGATGTCTTGAAAGGGTTTCTTGCAGTAAGTTTGGCGCATTACAGTGAGTTTGGTTCAGATACAGAAATGTTCATAAACATCTCCCTGGCTTATGGTGTAGCTTCTGTTTTAGGGCATGTATTTCCAGTTTATGTTGGTTTTAGAGGTGGAAAGGGAGTAGCAACGCTTCTAGGTTTAATGATTGGTGTTTTTCCGCAAGCAGCATTACTTTCTATAACTATCTTTATCATTACATTGATTTTATCAAGATACGTTTCTTTAAGCTCCATTTTAGCAGGATTAGTATTCCCAGTTGGGGTTTACTTCTTTTCAGAGGTTCTGATTTCAACTATGGTCATTTTTTCTTTTTTTGTTCCTGTATTGTTATTGGCAACACATCAACGAAATATAGAACGCATGTTTAGAGGAGAGGAAAGTAAAGTAAGGATTAAATTAAAAAGAAGAGGAGATGATTAAAAGCTCGTTTTTTCTTGTTTAGTAAGATAAACCTTTTGTAAATTTGCAGCCGATTTTGGCCTCGTAGTTCAACTGAATAGAATACCTGATTACGGCTCAGGCGGTTGCAGGTTTGAATCCTGCCGAGGTCACTCTAGCGGAGAATTGGTTAAAATTAACTGGTTCTCCGCTTTTTATTTTTGCCAAATCCACTGATAATAAGGGGATTGAGGAGAAAATGGAATTTACTCTTTTGGTTTGAACTTTGCCTTTTAACTTGTCGTAACCTATTCCGGATGGAAACACTAAACTTTGTATTTTCTTCTTTTGAGGTAAATCTCCAGAAGCCCATAAT
>CAXDKI010000086.1:0-4177 GCA_963990215.1 uncultured Flavobacteriales bacterium
ATTCCTCTACGTCTCGTGGGCTCGGAGATGTGTATAAGAGACAGATTACAAACAGAACTCAAGAAATTGAAAACCTCATTATTAATATTCAAACTTTCTTGTAAATCTTTATCTGCGCCAATTTTTGCTTGAATCAAGTGATCTGCATGTGCAGTGGAAGGTACTGCTACTTTTTCCTTACCCGCTTGCATAAACTGCAACAGAGCCATTTGAGCTGTAGCATCTTGCATAGCCACACGATCTGGACCAAAGTCTACATAATCAGTTCCTCTTTGGAAAGCTTTATTTACTTTACCATCCCATAAGTGAGTGTATAAAATCTTTTCTGCCAATGTTAGTGGCTTGCCAACTGCTGTTCTTGCGGCTTCAATGCGCGAAGGGAAATTAGCATAAACCTGTTTTATCATCTCAATATCAAATGCCATAAACTTGATTTTAATACTTTAGTTAGTATTGAATTTAGGGTCGCCAAAATACGCAATTTAACCAAGTAAAACAAGTTGATTATTCGTATATTGCTGCTGTATGAAACTGATGTTGGAAAATATAAAAATTGCCTTACAATCTGTTAAAAGCAATTTACTGAGAACTGTTTTAACTATATTTATTATTGCTATTGGAATCACCGCCTTAGTAGGTATTTTGACTGCTATCGATTCCATCAAGCACTCTATCAACGAAAACTTCACAAGCATGGGAGCTAACACTTTCAATATCCGTAATAAAGGAATGAAGTTGCGCGCTGGGAAAAGAGGAACAAAACCCAAAAGCTTTCCTTCTATTAAATATACTGATGCTGTTAAATTCAAAGGACGATTCAATAGTACTGCGAACACTTCTGTTTCTACATTCGCCACTAATGTTGCTACTATTAAATACGAAAGTAAAAAAACCGACCCAAACATCAATATAACAGGAACAGATGAAAACTATCTGCTTACTTCTGGATACAAAATAGCTGAGGGGAGAAACTTCTCTATTGATGAAATCAACTATGGAAGACATGTAATCATCATTGGAGAAGAAGTCAAGAATATCGTTTTCGGAGTCAACAATGCTATCGGAGAAGTGATTACTGTAGGCAGCAACAAATACAAAGTAATTGGCATACTAGAAAAAAAAGGATCAAGCATGGGTTTTGGTGGCGACAAAAACTGCCTTATACCAATAATCAACTCTAGGCAATACTTCAGCTATCCTAATCAATCTTACACCATTAGCTGTTTAGCAGGTGGTCCCGAAGAGTTAGAAAGTAAAATTGGAGAAGCAATATCTGTAATGCGAGTAGTGAGGAATCTCAAGCCAATTGAAGAAAATAATTTTGAAATCATCAGGAGCGATAATCTAGCTCAAATGTTAATTGACAATATTAAATATGTAACCATTGCCGCTACCCTTATCGGTATCATTACTTTATTTGGCGCTGCTATTGGGCTCATGAATATTATGCTAGTATCGGTTACGGAACGAACCAAAGAAATAGGAACACGAAAAGCACTAGGAGCAACTGCTGCTATTATTCGAAATCAATTTTTAATAGAGGCTGTTGTAATTTGTCAGCTTGGAGGTGTTTCCGGTATCATATTAGGAGTAGCTGTAGGAAACATCACTTCTGTATTTACAGGAGGTTCGTTTATTATTCCATGGCTTTGGATTCTATCAGGGGTAGCATTATGTATATTAGTAGGGTTAGTGTCTGGTATATTCCCTGCAGCTAAAGCAGCAAAACTAGACCCTATTGAAGCTTTACGCTACGAGTAAAAACAACAAGAGCCCACTATCGTGAGCTCTTGTGTTTACCAAAACCTATTTATTATAGACTTATTAAGCCGCCACAACTTCTACAATCAAACTCGTTTTTACGTCGCGATGCAAACGAATCTCCGCATCATAAACACCAACTGACTTGATATTGTTCAACTTAATGAATTTCCTATCCACTTCATGACCCATCTTTTCTAGCTCATCTGCTAAGTGGTTAGATGTGATAGAACCAAACAATTGCTTACCACCTTCAATCGTTTTAGCTGTAATCTTTACAGTTAAACCATTGATAGCTGCTGCGTTTGTGTTGGCATCAGTAATAATCTTATCTTCTTTTTTAGCTCTTTGGCGTAAATTTTCATCCAATACCTTTCGTGCTGCTTCAGTAGCTAAAACTGCTTTTCCTTGAGGAATCAAAAAGTTACGACCGAAACCATTCTTTACAGTTACAATCTCATCTTTGAACCCTAATTTTTCTACGTCTTGCAATAATATCAATTCCATAATTCGGGCCTCCTTATTTTAACATGTCACCAACATATGGCATCAATGCCAAATGACGACAACGCTTAATTGCTTGAGAAACTTTTCTTTGATACTTCAAAGAAGTTCCTGTTAATCTTCTTGGTAAAATCTTTCCTTGCTCGTTTACAAAACGCATCAAGAAATCTGGATCTTTGTAGTCGATATATTTAATACCCGCTTTCTTGAAGCGGCAGTATTTTTTTCTGTTTTTGTTGTCTACATCAACAGGTGCTAGGTATCTTATATTATCTGCCATGATTATGCCTCCTGTTTTTTAGTGTTCAACCTTTTTCTTCTTGACTCAGCGTAAGTTACTGCATGCTTGTCTAACTTTACAGTTAACCAACGCATAACACGCTCTTCACGTTTGTACGCTACTTCCAACTTGTTGTTCAACTCAATGTTGTCTGTAGTAAATTCGATCAGGTAGTAAAAACCTGTCTTTTTCTTTTGGATGCTGTAAGCCATCTTTTTTAGGCCCCAGTTTTCCTCAGAAACAATCTTTGCTTTACTGTCTTTCAAAAGTTTCGTGAACTTTTGAACCGTTTCCCTCATCTGCTCTTCAGATAAGACGGGATTCATAATGAAAACGGTCTCGTAATGGTTCATAACTTAATAAATTGATTAATAATTCATTCCCTTCTTAAAAAGGGGTTGCAAAATTAGTAAAACAATTTTTATACTACAAGTATATTTCTTTTGTTTTTACTCGTTTTGAAATTCAAACATTATGCTATATTTGTTAACCTCATTTTGACAGATGAAAAACTTCATTGTTTCAGCACGTAAATACCGCCCCGCTACATTCGATAACGTAGTAGGACAGCAATCTATTACACACACGCTTAAAAATGCTATCAAAAACAATCATTTAGCACAAGCGTTTTTGTTTTGCGGACCAAGGGGTGTGGGTAAAACTACTTGTGCGAGAATTCTTGCAAAGACCATTAACTGTCAAAATATCACTGAAAACATTGAAGCCTGCAACAACTGTGATTCTTGTAACGGATTTAATGAAAACCACTCGTTTAATATTCATGAGTTAGATGCAGCCTCAAATAATGGGGTGGATAAGATTCGCGAATTAGTGGATCAAGTGCGTTTCGCACCTCAAGTTGGCCAGTATAATATTTATATTATCGATGAGGTCCACATGCTTTCCCAAGCGGCTTTTAACGCTTTCTTGAAAACGCTAGAAGAACCGCCTGCACATGCAATTTTCATTTTAGCCACTACTGAAAAATATAAAATCATCCCAACAATATTATCGCGTTGTCAAATATTTGATTTCAAAAGAATACAAGTAGAAGACATTGTTCAGCACTTGGCTTTTGTTGCAAAAAACGAAAGGGTTAATTCAGAGCATGATGCTTTACACATCATTGCACAAAAAGCAGACGGAGCTTTACGAGATGCTCTTTCTATTTTTGATCAAATTGTCAGTTTTTGCGGTAGCGAAATGACTTATGATTCGGTCATTCAAAACCTCAACATTTTAGATTACGACTATTTCTTTAAAGTAACCGATTCTATATTATCAAACAGCATTCCTGAATCTTTAAATTTGTTCAACGAAATTCTAAATAATGGTTTTGACGGACATAATTTCATCAACGGATTAGGAAAGCATTTTAGAAACCTTTTGGTTTGTCAAGACAGCGCAACGCTTTCTTTATTAGAAGTAGGAAAAAGTATCAAAGAGAAATATCAATCACAATCAATTGCTTGTCCGCAACCACTTTTATTAGAATCCTTAGAGCTTTGCAATAAAGCCGACTTACAATATAAGAACAGTAAAAATCAACGACTGCTTGTAGAAATCACATTGATGCAATTATGCGGACTCAACGGAACTAACGAAATCTCTTCGTCTGAAAAAAAAACTTTC
>CAXDKI010000087.1:0-4099 GCA_963990215.1 uncultured Flavobacteriales bacterium
TTAGTGTCAAGTTGCAAAAGCGTTCGCTCTTCAAGGGTATATTCTTTTTTTAAAAGCTGATTGATAGCATTATCAATTTGATCGGTAGAGACGCTAGAAATAAACCCTAACCTTCCTGTATTAATTCCAAGGACAGGGATACCGGAATCTCTTATTAAAGTAATAGTGTTAAGAAGTGTTCCGTCACCTCCAATACTTAGTAAAATGTCGGAATTTTCTTGTAATTCTTTAGGGGTGTCAAAGATGTCAACATCCTTTTTAAACTTTACATGATCAATCAGGAAGTCATGAAATTGATGTTCAATGATGATAGGTACATTATTCTCTTCCAATTTGTAGATTAGGTGTTGCACATATTTAGCTTTCACCGGATTGAATGGGTTGCCGTAAATTGCGATTTTCATTGATTAAAAAGGATTGGAAAAGTGAATAAAAAAGCCTGTTTCACCTAGGTGGTTACGACTACATTCTAAACGCAGAAGTTTGTCGTAATAGCTCACAATATCTATGCTGAAACCTTGACTCATTAAGAATTCGTTGTTTAAAGGATTATTGACAACCTTTTGGTTGTATACGTAACCCATATCGGCAAAGATACTGAAGTATATAGAAAAATGGGTTTTGCTAAATTGTTTCCAAGGGATAATGGGTAATTGGACCTCTGTTGTTGGCAGTAAAGCCCATTTTACTGCAGTTTTTGTCATTGCAAATTGGCTACCATCTATCACATAGTATTCGTAACCTCGTAGGTAATCTTCAAATCCAAATGCTTGATTGAGAATGTAGGGAATTTCGTCTTTCCAACTAGCTTTTGCTTTGATACTATTTCCCACCGACCATCTGGGATGAAATTGATGATGGTGTTCGGCTTTAGCTGTAAGGCTGATGTTATGATAATTGTTTCCAATACCATGAAAAGCTTCAACACATAATTCGCGCATATATCCGTCTAGCGCATACTCTTTATAATCACGCTTTTCTTGTATAAAGTGGTAATCGAAACGAACGTATTGAAAATTTAACGAATCTGAGAGCAAGAAAGTAGGGTTTTCAACGGAATGTTGCGTACTTATTTTACTGCTTTCTACTTCTATTTTGTGACTGTTATTTATCCCTGGCTTGTATTGAAAAGCTAAAGATATCTTATGTTCTTTTAAGAGGTTTTCTCCAGGCAAAGTGTAAAGCAATAGATGATTATCTGTTTTGTAGTGAAACTTTTGCATGCGAAAAAGTTCTGTTTTAAATATCGCCCCCCATGTTTTTTCTTGGTTGAGATAAGGGATGTCATATTCGAAAAGGTAATGCTCTTTGTATCCTTTTCGGTATTTGATTTTAAGCAGTTCGTTGCGCCCACGGAAATTATGCCAGTTGAGAAAAACTCCATAGTTGAATTTAGAGAAGTCTTGGAAGTTGGAATGTCGTAAGCTGTCCCAAAAGACATTGAAATTTCGCTCTGATATTTCGAAGATAGGATAAGGCCATAAATACCAGCGCTCGGTTACTTTTAGGAGTATGTCTACCTCACTTTCTTTTATGATGGGTGTGAAGTCGACAAAGTTAAAGAGCCATTGATTGAGTAAGTTGCTTTTGTTTTCTTCTAGTAATGAATTTAACTCTTTAATAGTAACCTGATCTCCTACAGAAAAACTGAGCTCTCGTAGTACGGTAGCTTCTTTGGTTGTTTTGAGTCCATCAATCTGAATGTTTCGAATGTGTAATTCTTGAGCGTACAGAGTCGTGCTCAACAACAGGCATAAAACCGATAAAAACTTCTTCATTAAATGTTAAGGTAGCGCATTAAGGAATCGTATCGATCTTGTAATCCATCAATAGATTTTGACTGGTCGTAGTGAGCCGTAATGGTATAATCGTAGCGTTGGAAGGTTTGGACAACAGGACTCAACTCATTTGCATTTAGCTTGAGTGTTACCTTAATCATATTACTATCCTTATGATTACTTACATATGAGCTTAAAATTTTTGCATTATTTCCTTCTACAATTTGTGCCATTTCGCTCATGGAATAGTCATTTTTATTCATTTCCAATATGATAACACCTCCTTCGGACTGCATAGCTACTATAGATGCTAATGCTTTGAGGATTGATCGGATACTGATAGCTCCTATATAGCGGTTGTTATCTGCTACAGGAATAAGTGTAAGGTCATGTTCGTTGACCATTTTGACTATTTCAAAAACATCATGTTCGAAAGTCACAAAAACCTGCTTGAGCAAGATGCTATGGATGGGTTTTTCTTGATTATGCATACCCCAAATATCATCTTCTGAAATAAGACCTAAGAGTTGACCTTTTTCTACAACGGGCAAATGCGACACTTTAAATTCGTTCATTAAGGACATGGCATTCATGCCACTATCACTAGGTGAAGCAGGGCTAATGTCGGTAGCTATGAGTTTTTGACTTAGCATAATCTTATGGCAAACATAACTAATAGAATTTATAACTTTGTATTTTTTATACGAGATGACGAAGCTAAGTGTTAACATCAATAAAATAGCAAGCCTGCGAAACTCTCGAGGAGGGAGCTTGCCCAATGTGAGTTTGGCTGCACAGCGTTGTGAGCAGTTTGGAGCGGACGGTATAACAGTGCATCCTAGGCCAGACGAGCGACATATTACTTACCGTGATGTAGAGGCTTTGAAGCCTTTGGTGCAGACTGAATTTAATGTAGAGGGTTATCCTTCGGAGCGCTTTATGGAGTTGGTGTTGGCTAAGAAGCCGAATCAGGTTACTTTAGTACCGGACCCTCCTGGAGTGTTAACCTCGAATGCTGGATGGGATACTGTAGGCGAGAAAGGGTTGTTGCAAGATGTTATTGGAGTGCTACAAGAAGTGGGCATCCGAACTTCTATTTTTGTTGATACGGACTTACACCATGTGGAGGGTGCTTTAGCTTGTGGTACAGATAGAGTAGAGCTGTACACTGAAAGTTATGCTATGGGGTATGTGCAGGATAGGGAGCAGGCGGTGGCACCTTTTGTTGCTGCTGGGAAACTTGCTGGTGAACTTGGCTTGGGACTTAATGCAGGGCATGATTTGAACTTAGATAACTTGGCCTTTTTTGCACAGCATATACCTAACTTACTAGAAGTGTCTATCGGACATGCGCTTATTTCGGATGCTTTGTATTTGGGTTTGGAGAACACGATACAGTTATATAAACGCCAGTTGTAGTGAAGCTTTTTTCGAATATTATGGGGAAGGGCCAACCGTTGCTTATAGTGCACGGTTTATTTGGAATGTCGGATAATTGGCAGGGTTTGGGTAAGCAATTTGCTGATTTTTATGAGGTGCATTTAATTGATCAGCGAAATCATGGTAGATCGCCACATAGTGCGGTTTTTAATTATAAGGTGTTGGTTGACGATTTGGTGAAGTATATAAAAGATCATAAGTTGAAAAATGTGCTTTTGATGGGACACTCTTTAGGAGGTAAAACAGTTATGGAGTTGGCTGTACAGCACCCTGATTTGGTGCAAAAATTGATAGTAGTTGATATATCTCCAAAAGCCTATCCCGTGCATCATAATAAGATCATTGAAGGTTTACAAAGTTTAGAATTTATCGAGCTAAAGAGTCGCGGTGAGGCTGATAGAAAATTGACAGAACATATTGTTGATGCTGGTGTTAGGCAGTTTTTATTAAAGAGTTTGTATTGGGTGGAGAAAGGGCAATTGGCTTTTCGTTTTAACCTAGAATCAATAGCTAAGCAAATAAAAGAGGTAGGAAAAGCTTTAGCTGATAAGTTGGAATATGATGGTCCTTGCTTATTTGTAGATGGCGCTACTTCTGGCTACATAGTGGATGAGGATGAGGATTTGATATTGGAGCATTTTCCAGAGGCGGAGATTGTGACTATTTCTGATGCAGGGCATTGGGTACATGCAGAACAGCCTAAACGCTTTTTTGATGAGGTGTTGCGTTTTTGTATCGCAGATTAGACAAAAAATATATAATAAAATCCCCCGTTAGCGGGGCTTTTATTAAGGTTGTAATTGGAGTTGTTTTTTGACTGTGCCGTTTTGGTAGATATAAAATTGTATTTCTCCTTTTTTAGCTGTTGCTTTACGACCTAG
>CAXDKI010000088.1:0-4075 GCA_963990215.1 uncultured Flavobacteriales bacterium
ACACAAGGAGTATCGTCGGCAGCGTCAGATGTGTATAAGAGACAGGGTTGGTAATTCCTTTGTCAGAATCAACCATTGCCAAACTAGCATTATTGGCTAAAGTAGCTTCAATATCTGCTTCAATATCTGCACTTTTATCTGCAGCAAGTGATGGTAATTTATCAATTAAGTTTCCAAATCCGTTTCTGAAGTCTACGCCTAACTTATTAAAAGTGTCTTGATGTTTTGCAATCAAATCTTTGAAGAAAACACTTACGGCATGACCAAAAATGATAGGGTCAGAAACCTTCATCATGGTTGCTTTCATATGTAAAGAAAGCAATACTTCTTGCTCTTTTGCATCTTTAATCTCGCTTTCTAAAAAGGCTAAAAGTGCTTTTTTAGACATCACTGTTGCATCAATGATTTCATTATCTAATAAAGATACTTTCTCTTTTAATGTTGTGATGCTTCCATCATTAGCAAAAAGCTCAATCTTTACATTTGTAGCGCTAGCTATACAAGTAGATTTTTCGTTATGGTGGAAATCGCCTCCAGCCATAGTTGCTACATGCGATTTTGAATCAGCACTCCAAGCACCCATAGAGTGTGGATTTATTTTAGCGTAATTCTTTACTGCTCCAGGAGCTCTTCTGTCAGAGTTTCCTTCTCTAAGCACAGGGTTTACTGCCGATCCTTTTACTTTATCATAACGCGCTTTGATGTTTTTTTCTTCATCATTAGTAGGTGCTTCAGGATAGTTAGGAATAGCGTATCCTTTGTTTTGTAGCTCCTTAATTGTAGCTGTAAGTTGTGGTACAGAAGCGCTAATGTTTGGTAGTTTAATGATATTAGCTTCTGGTGTATTTACTATTTCTCCTAATTCTGCTAAAGCATCACTTACCCTTTGGTTTTCGTTTAAATATTCTGGAAATACAGCCAAAACCCTAGCGGCTAATGAGATGTCTTTGGTTTCAATTTCAATGCCTGCTTTAGCAACAAAACGCTCTACGATTGGTAACAACGAATGTGTTGCTAAAAATGGAGCTTCATCTGTTTTGGTGTAAATTATTTTTGATTTTTGATTGCTCATTTCCTGTGTTTTGTCTCTAAAATATCAGCTTGCAAAGCTATCAATTAGTAGCCAAAAATATCTTCCAAAGTCAAGAATTTTACTTCGCCATATTTTGCCAGAGCATCCATGTCTAATTCTTCCTTGTTTCCCAACACTAAAATAGTGTATTCGTTTCCACTTATATGCTCGTTATGGAAGGTTTGTAAATCATCCATCGTGAAGTTGCTTACATTGTTGTATATATCTTCTCGAGCATCTTTTTCAACACCTAATCTCTTAGCAGATTCGTAACTAAAAAGCACCCTATCTTTAGTAATTCGCTCTGTTCTAATTTTTTGAACGATTGCATCTTGCGCATTCTCCATGTTTGCATCCGCAGCAGGAAGCTCGGTTAAAAGATCGTTCATGCCAATCATTGCTTCTTTTAGTTTATCGGCTTGTGTACCGATATAAGCCATTACATAGTGCGACTTATCAGCAGTTCTTGGTGAGCTGTATGTGCTATATACAGAGTAAGCCAATGCTTTTGATTCTCTTAATGTTTGGAATACAATGCTTCCCATGCTTCCGCCAAAGTATTCGTTGTGTAAACGAATCAATGGCATTTTAGTTGCATCGTAAGAAGCACCTTGTGCAACCATTAAGATTTCAGCTTGCTTCATGTCATAATCTACTATATAAACAGAAGTATTTTTTATGTCTAATTCTGCGTAATCTCCACCTTCAGGAAGAGCTTTTAATTCTGTAGGAAGTTGGTGTAACTCTGTTAAAGCACTAGTGGCTTCATTTAGAGAAAGTGGTCCATAGTATAAAACACGGTGTTCATAAGAGGTTAAGTTGCGAATGATTTCTAGAAGCTCATCTGCTGTTGTTGCCATTAGTTCTTCTGCAGAAATTTGATTAGTAAATGGATTTTCCGCACCGTACTTAGCAAAGTTTGCCATTCCAGAGTATAGGATGGTTTGCTTATTTAGTTTAGCATCTTCGCGTTTTTTCAATATATCCGATTTTAAGTTGTCCAAAGCTTCATCATTAGCAATAGAATTTGCTAATAAGTTTTCGAACAACTCAACTGAAGCGTTGAAATTATCATTTAAACCTGTTAATGAAATATAGGTTTGCTCATTTTGACTGTTAACAGAAACATCACAGCCTAATTTGTAAAATTCCTCTTGTTTTTGTGCTGGAGAAATTTCATTTGTTCCTAAGTATTTTAGATAATCCACAGCTAATCCTAGTTTAGGGTTGTGGTTTTTACCCATGTCTGTAATGTAGTAGAGTTTGAAACGATCGTTTTCTGTGTTTATTTTGTGTAGCAATTCTACTCCAAAGTTGCTATGCGCAATGTCTTCTTCGTAATTGATAAAGTATGGCTCAATTTCTGCAACATCTGTTGCTAATAAAGTGCTTAAGAAATCGGACTGTGCTTCTCTATTTACTTCAACCGGAGTGATTGCTGGTTTTGTTACTTTTCTGACAGTTGTGTCTTCGCCTAGATTTTTGCGAACCATAACATAATTTTCTTGGTAGTATTTGTTAGCAACCTCTATTACTTCCTTTTTGGTAATGCTTTCTAATACTTCAAATTCATTGATATATTCTTCCCAGTCTATATTTAGTATAAATGACTGTACAAATTCATTGGCACGGCTAGAGTTAGCTTCGTATTTTTTTATTTTTTCTAGCTTCATGTCGCTAATAATGGCTGGTAATAACCAATCAGGGAAATCGCCATTCTTAACTTTCTCTACTTCAGTTAAAAGTAAGTCTTTAACTTCATCTAAGCTTTGTCCTTGTTTTGGCACTGCATATAGAATATGTGTACTGTAGTCCTTTAGTGTGTAAGGGAAACAGCTTGCGTTCAATACTTTTTGTTGTTGATTTAGGTTTAGGTCAATTAAGCCTGCTTGGCTGTTACTTAATACCATATCAATAAGACGCATTACTTTTGTTTCACGCTCTTCAATTCCAGGGAATCGGAAGGCTAGATAAACTCTCTCTGCATCTGGACCATATACATCTTTTACAATTGGAGATGTGATTGATTTTTCAACGCCTGGAGTGAATTCAGGATCTTTTTTTCTTTCAAAAGATCCGAACTTTTCATTAATCCAAACAATAACTTGATCAGGGTCAAAATCTCCAGAAAGACAAATAGCCATGTTGTTTGGTACATAGTATTTATTGAAGTATTTTCTAATCTCTGTTAATGAAGGATTTTTCAAGTGCTCAACAGTACCAATTGTGGTTTGTGTTCCGTAAGTGTGGTTTTGGAATAATCCTGAAAGCATAGCTTCAAACATCTTTCTTCCATCATTATCTAAACCTCTATTCTTTTCTTCATAAACCGCTTCTAATTCTGTATGAAACAAACGGAAGACAGGATTACGGAAGCGCTCCGATTCAATAGATAGCCACTTTTCTAATTGATTAGAAGGTATGTCGTTTACATATACGGTGCTTTCTGCTGAGGTGTAAGCGTTTGTTCCTTTCGCACCAATACCAGAAACCATTTTATCGTATTCATTAGCAATAGCAAATTTTGCCGCTTCTCCAGAAATAGAATCGATTTTTGCATAAACGAGACTTCTATTTTGCTCATCATTCATGTCGATAGTGCGGTACTCCTCGTAAAGCGCTTCAATCTTATCAATCAATACTTTCTCTTTTTCAAAATTTAGAGAGCCGTATTTGTCAGTTCCTTTAAACAACATGTGTTCTAAATAGTGTGCTAGTCCTGTTGCATCTGTTGGATCATTTTTACTACCAGCTCTTACAGCAATGTAAGTTTGCACACGGGGTGCATCTTTATAAACGGATAAATACACTTTAAGACCATTATCTAAGGTGTATACTCGTGCGTTTAACGGATCGTTAGCAAAGCTCTCGTATCGATTTTCAATTTTACTCATTTCCTCATTTGCATTGAATCCTATAACTGCTAGGGAAGCAATTGTGAGGATGTAGGTTAATTTCTGTCTCTTATACACATCTCCGAGCCCACGAGACGTAGAGGAATGT
>CAXDKI010000089.1:0-4001 GCA_963990215.1 uncultured Flavobacteriales bacterium
ATTCCTCTACGTCTCGTGGGCTCGGAGATGTGTATAAGAGACAGCATCACATAATTATTAGCAATCCCTTCGACTAAACGCGCTGTTTGCTCTTCGCTTAGTTCTTTCACTTTTTTAGCTGGTACTCCCGCATAAATACTTCCGCTTTCAATATGTGTTCCTTCTAAAACCACTGCTCCAGCTGCAATAATGCTATTGCTTTCAACTACCACGCCGTCCATTACAATAGCTCCCATACCTACTAATACATTATCGTGAATAGTACAACCATGCACTAATGCATTATGACCAATAGAAACATTGTTACCCACATTAGTAGGTGCCTTTTGGTAAGTACAATGAATAACTGCCCCATCTTGTATATTAACTTTATTTCCTATCGAAATATAATGAACATCACCACGAACAACGGTATTGAACCAAATAGAGCAATGATCTCCTATTTTCACTTCCCCTACTACAGTTGCGTTTTCTGCTAGGTAAACATTTTTTCCAAAAACAGGACGCTTACCTTTCACTTCTTTGATTAAAGCCATTTTATTTGATTTGCATCAAAGATAAAAGAATGGCTTAACTTTGCAGTTTAAATCTCTTACTATGAGTACAGCAAAAATTCCTGTTTCGCTATATGCTGAAGCAACCCCTAATCCAAATGTGATGAAGTTTACAGCTAATAAAATGTTAGTTGATACACGAATTTATGAGTTTAATAACCGAGCAGAGGCTATTGATTCTCCTTTAGCTCTAGAGCTATTTGGTTTCTCTTTTGTGGATAGTGTGTTTATCAGTAAAAACTTTGTGTCGGTTAGTAAAAAAGCCAATAGCATTGATTGGTCTGACATTATTATGGAAATGCGAGAATTTATTAGAGATTACTTAGTAGATGGCGGTGTGGTAATTAAAGAAAACGCACAAACCAAAGATGACATCCCTATTGTTCAACACAAAGAAGAGTTAAATAGAAAATTTACCGAAATAGAACAAAAAATTGCCGACTTACTAGATGAATATGTTCGTCCTGCCGTAGAGCAAGATGGAGGTTTTATCTCTTTAAAAAAATACCAAGATGGCATTGTTACCGTTTCTTTGCAAGGCGCTTGTAGCGGTTGTCCTTCTTCTTCTCAAACACTAAAAGGAGGAATAGAAGGTCTCTTAAAGAAAATGATGCCAAAAGAGGTGATAGAAGTAGTAGCTGACAATGATTAAAAGAATTTTTATTCTTTGTTTTTTTGTTTCTGTAGCACAAGCTCAAGAAAAACAAACTGTGTTTGGACTACAATACAAACCGATTGTACCTGCATCTTACTTTGATGCAGCTAACATTTCAGCGGAATGGGACAACTTTCAATTTGATTTATCTCCAAGATATAGCTATTCCTTAGGAATGCTCGTTCGAAGAGGATTAAACAAAACCTTTTCCTTCGAAACAGGGATTAACTACATTGATAGAAATTATAGGCTTATGGTTAATAACACATCAATAATTCTTGATGATTTTACCGACTTCAGCCTTAGGGCTTATGAAATCCCCTACCAACTACTTACTAATGTACGAGTATCTAATAATATTTACCTCAATGTTGCCTTTGGTATGTCACACAACATATTTGCTTCAGATGCATATTCAGAGGGCGAGAAGGATTATCAGTTTATACAAAACACACTGAAAAGAAGAAGAATACAAATAGCTATGTTAGCCAATGTTGGAGCTGAATTTAGAACTGAAAAAGACGGAATCTTTTATATTGGTGCTTCCTTGCATCGACCATGGAATGAAGTAGGAAGAATTTATCCTGAATATGATGATTTCAATGAAAGTGCTCCCAGCTTAGATGCACATTATTTAGAAGTACTTGGCAACTTTGTTACTATCGATTTCAGATACTTCTTTAACGAGTAATAAAATAGCCCCCCTTTGTAGGGCCATTCTTTTTATAATCCTAAACTTTTCTTAATATCTCCTCCAAGCAAATGAGCTTTTGGGTCTTCTAAGCATTCTTTCACTCTACATAAGAACCCTACAGACTCTCGACCATCAATAATTCGATGATCATAAGAAAGAGCAATATACATAATTGGACGAATCTCTACATTGCCATCTACTGATACCGGACGCTCTATAATATTGTGCATTCCTAAAATAGCCGATTGCGGAGGGTTGATTATTGGCGTAGACAACATAGACCCAAACACACCACCATTAGTAATAGTAAAGGTGCCGCCAATCATGTCATCTGGAGTAATTTTTCCATCTCTCGCTTTTATCGCTAAACGCTTCACTTCCGATTCTACTTCTTGGAAATTCATAAGCTCTGCATTACGGATTACAGGTACCATTAAACCTTTTGGCGCACTTACTGCAATGCTGATATCTGCATAATTATGGTACTGAACTTCTTTACCATCAATCATCGCGTTTACATCCGGAAACTCCATTAAAGCCGTAGTAATAGCTTTAGTAAAGAAAGACATAAAACCAAGATTTACTCCATACTTTTCCTTAAATACTTCTTTGTATTCCTTTCTAATGGCATTAATTGGGCTCATGTCTACTTCATTGAAAGTCGTTAGCATTGCGGTGTCGTTTTTAACCGATACTAAACGCTGTGCTACCTTTCTACGAAGCATTGACATTTTCTTACGCTCGATTCCTCTTGGGCCATCTGTTTTCACCACTTCCATCGCCTCAATCACATCTTCTTTCAAGATCTTTCCTCCTTCTCCTGTTCCAGTAACATCTGAAGGAGAAACATCATTTTTCTTGATGTATTCTTTTGCTAGAGGCGTTGCTTTTGCATCTACGGAAGCATTGCTTTTTGGTGCAGCTGAAGGAGCTGAAACCATTTCTTCATTTGCAAATGGCTTTGCTTTTGCTTTACCTTCCACGCTTGTATCGATAATACACACAATATCACCAACAGCTACTGTTTCGCCTTCCTCCACAATAATTTTTATTTCACCACTTGCTTCTGCAGGTAATGCCAAGGTTGCTTTGTCAGAATCTACTTCAGCAATTTCTTGATCTTTTTCTACATATTCCCCATCTTCCACTAACCAAGTGGCAATTTCTACTTCCGAGATTGATTCGCCCGGACTGGGAACTTTCATTTCTAAGAGCATGATCTTTTATTTAAAAACTTGTTCTATAATTGTTTTTTGTCGTTTGGCAGAGCGCTTGCTAGAACCACTAGCAGTTGCTGCACTCTCGCTTCTTGCCAGTACCTCAAATGGCAGGTGGCGTAAATTTCTTAAAATATGACTCCATGCACCCATATTCTCCGGCTCTTCTTGAGCCCAAATTAATTGCTCTGGATTATATTTTTTAATAATGGCATTGATTTGTTTTTCAGGCAATGGATATAATTGCTCCATCCTTACAATGGCCACATCGTTTCTATTGTTTTCTTCTCGTTCTTGGAGTAATTCATAATAAAATTTGCCGCTACATAACACGAGTTTTTTTACTGATGAGGATTCTATCGTATCATCAATAATTTCTTGGAATCTTCCTGTTATGAAGTCTTGAATAGACGAAACACATTGTGGATGGCGCAACAAACTTTTTGGCGTAAACACTACTAATGGTTTACGAAAGTTACGCTTCAACTGTCTTCTTAAAACATGAAAGAAATTAGCAGGAGTAGTGCAGTTAACCATCTGCATATTATATTGCGCACACAACTGTAAGTAACGCTCCATTCTTGCGCTTGAGTGTTCAGCACCTTGCCCTTCATAACCATGTGGCAACAACATTACCAAACCATTCATCATTTTCCACTTATCTTCTGCAGCACTGATAAACTGGTCTAACATAATTTGAGCACCATTACTGAAATCACCAAACTGTGCTTCCCAAATAGTTAACGAATTAGGCATTGCCATAGCGTATCCATAATCGAAACCAAGAACACCATATTCTGAAAGCAAGGAATTGAATGCAGTAAATTTAGCAACATCACTAACGCTATTCAGAGGGCATATTTCTTGTTCCGCCTCCTCTG
>CAXDKI010000090.1:0-3992 GCA_963990215.1 uncultured Flavobacteriales bacterium
TCTGCATCAGCATATCTTTCTAATCCTTGTAAATACATACCTTTATTATACCACATCTGCACATTTGAAGAATCTACAGAAAGCGCATTGTCGAAATATAACTCTGCTAAAGGATTACCCAAATAAGCATAAACAAAAGCCAATTGCTCATAAGAATCTACATGATAAGGATCTTGCTCTACAGTTGTTTGAAATTGCGAAACAGCTTTTTCAAAATCACCTAATTCTTTAAAGTTTAAACCTTTGAAATAATATGCTTTTGCCTCATAAGGATCAACCTTCAAAACATTATTTAAGTCCTTTAAGGATTCCTCATGATTTCTATATAAAAAATGTAACTCCCCTCTTAAGAGTAAAGAGGCTGTATGCGATTCTTGCAACTCCAAATCTTTGGTTAAATTCTTTAAGGAAGCTTTATAATAGTTTGGTCTTCCATTTACCGCAATCTCGTATTGCATTTCGGCTAGCTCAAACAACAATTCATGATTTGATGAATCTAAAAAAACGATTAACTCTTGATCCATCATGGCGGCCTCTAAATTCCCTCTTTCTAAGAAAAGTTTCTTTCGTTTTTGCAACATCGCTACATCATGAGGGTTTTGCAATAATTGCTCGCTCAGCTGTGCGATATCTGATTTCTGCTCTTTCTGTACTTGCTCTGTTCCGCAAGCTAAAAGAAAGAATGATAAAAAAATTCCTAAATACCTCATAAAAAAAAGCCCCGAAAAACAGGGCTTTGACTTTAAGCGACTAGCAGCACTTCTTTAATTTTATTTTCTAACTGATCGCAAAGCTCAGGGTTATCCTGTAAGATGTTTTTCACAGCATCTCTTCCCTGCCCCAACTTATCTCCTTCGTAACTAAACCAAGAACCTGATTTTTGTACAATATCCAATTCTACTGCTTTGTCTAAAATTTCTCCAACTTTAGAAATTCCTTGTCCATACATAATATCAAACTCCACTAGTTTAAACGGAGGTGCTACTTTGTTCTTAACTACTTTTACTCGTGTTTTATTTCCAATAGCGCCATCTACATCTTTAATTGCAGTACTTCTACGCACATCCAAACGAACGGAAGCATAAAATTTCAGTGCGTTACCACCCGTTGTGGTCTCAGGATTACCAAACATAACACCTATTTTCTCACGCAATTGGTTAATAAAAACACAAGTACAACCTGTTTTACTAATTGTTCCTGTTAATTTTCGCAATGCTTTAGACATCAAACGAGCATGCAATCCCACAGAAGTGTCGCCCATCTCTCCTTCAATCTCGCTTTTTGGCGTTAGGGCTGCTACAGAATCCACTACCAAAATATCAATTGCTCCAGATCGAATTAAATTATCGGCAATCTCTAACGCTTGCTCACCATTATCGGGTTGTGAGATTAAAAGATTATCTATATCTACACCCAAATTAGCGGCATAGTGCTGATCAAAAGCATGCTCTGCATCAATAAAAGCAGCAATCCCTCCTTGTTTCTGAGCCTCTGCAATAGCATGGATTGCTAAAGTAGTTTTACCTGATGACTCAGGACCATAAATTTCTATGACCCTTCCTCTTGGATAGCCACCAATCCCTAAAGCCAAATCTAAACCCAACGATCCACTAGGAATAGCCTCTACATTTTCAATTGCCTTATCGCCTAATCGCATCACCGTTCCTTTTCCGTAGGACTTTTCCATTTTATCCAGTGTTAACTGGAGCGCTTTCATTTTCGCTTCTTTCTCTTTACTCATCTTTTTATTGGTAAGATTCTAAAATTTGTTCTGTATGTTCTTTGGTTTTTACTTTTGTAAAAACTCTTTCAATAACTCCGTTTTCATCTATTACAAAAGTAGTTCTATGAATACCATCAAAAGTACGGCCCATAAATTTTTTAGGACCCCATACGCCATAAGCATTCAATACTTCTTTTTCGGTATCGGCTAAAAGATGAAATGGTAGTTCATGCTTTTTTATAAACTTTTCATGAGACGCTTCTCCATCTGCACTAACACCTAATACTTCAAATCCTTTAGTTTTTAAATCTGCATAATGATCTCTTAGATTACAGCTTTCTGCTGTGCAGCCAGGCGTACTATCTTTCGGATAGAAATACAATACTAATTTTTTACCTGAAAAAACAGCCAAAGTCATCTCCTTCCCCAACTCATTTCTAACCTTGAAATCAGGTGCTTTATCACCTTCTTTTAATGTTGTCATTTATCTAATTTTTTATCTAACAAAAGAGCGAAATTTTAGGCGCAATAACAATAGCTTTTGCCTGCTATTTATTAACAAATGGTTTTTGCTTCTCGAAATACTTACAAATATCAGTAATGCCACATTTTTCACATTTAGGCCTACGAGCTAAACATACATATCTTCCATGTAAAATAAGCCAATGATGCGCAATGTTTAGCTTGTTTTTTGGAAAACACTTCACTAATTGCTTTTCCGCTTGCAAAGGGTTTTTAGCATTCTGCGTAAGCCCAACTCGTCCTGAGACACGAAATACATGCGTATCTACTGGCATAGTTGGAATATCGTACAAAACAGAAGCTACTACATTAGCCGTTTTACGGCCTACACCTTGTAGTTTTTGCAGCTCTTCCACATCAGCAGGAACTTTTCCTCCAAAATCATTCAAAAGCATTTTAGACATTTTATCCAAATGTTTAGATTTATTATTCGGATAACTGACACTCCTAATATAAGGAAAGATATCTTCATGAGTTGCTTCTGCCATTGCTTCAGCTGTAGGATATGCTGCAAACAAATGTGGTGTTACCATATTTACACGCTTATCTGTACATTGTGCCGAAAGAATAACAGCTACTAAAAGTTCAAACTCATTAGTATAGTTCAATTCTGTTTCTGCCGCAGGTAAATGTTCTGTAAAATAATCTATAAACCGATTATACCTTTCTTTCTTAAGCATGAATCAAATCTAATGAAAATGAAGCATAAAAAAACCTGTCTCATCAATATTAAAAAGACAGGTCCTTCACTCTAACCAAGACCACTAATTCAAAACAAAATCAACTATTCTCAACTGTGTTGAGGGTTTAACTGTTAATGCCTTAGCGTAAGACATAATGTTATTAACTGCAAATATCGAAGGACTTACTCGAACTTTGTTTAAACATTCTTTTGCTTCTTTTAATTCTAGAAACTCAGATTGTAATGTGTTATCTTCTAAGATCAAAGAGCGCAACTCTTGTCGCTCTTCATGATTCATCTCTCCGTATAAATAACGGAGCAAATCTTCTTTTGTAAAGGTTTTATGCATAGGCGTAAATTTATCATACAACCTGATAACGCATAAAGTTTTTACATATTATATCAATCTTAAAAAATTTATTGAATCATCAAATCAACACGGTATTCCTCCATGATTTTTCGCAGGTTAATCAAGGCATAACGCATTCTTCCCAAGGCAGTATTGATACTTACTCCTGTTTTCTCAGCAATTTCTTTAAAACTTAACTCTTCATAATGACGCATTACCAGCACCTGTCTTTGTTCTTCAGGCAATTCTTCAACCATTTTTCTTAATTGTTCGTGTTGCTCTACCTCCATCATTGTGTACTCTGAAGTTTGCTCTCCATTAGAGATAACATCAAAAATATCGAAGTCATCATAATCTGATTTTAGCTTACCTGCAATTGGCATACGTTTAGCTTTTCTAAAATGATCTATCACTAAATTGTGAGCAATGCGCATAACCCAAGGCAAAAACTTCCCTTCTTCATTATATTTTCCTTTTTGTAATGATTTAATAACCTTAAAAAAAGCATCCTGAAAAATATCTTCAGCTAATGCTTGATTACGAACTTTAGAAATAATAAACGTATAAATACGATCCTTGTGGCGTTTAACCAATGTTTCCAAAGCAGAAACATTACCTTCTAAATAAGTTGATACAAGTTGTTGATCGGAAAATGTGTGCAATAACATATCTACCTCCTTTTTAATTAGTAAAAGTTTAAAGTAGAAATGTTCCTA